>JAIELR010000052.1 GCA_019752835.1 Gammaproteobacteria bacterium
TAGAGCAGAATTGCATGGGTAGTAATGGAATGGTGCTGTTGAGAGGAGTCGAACCTCCGACCTACTGATTACGAAACGTGACCTTGGATTATAGGTATCTATTAATCAATAACTTGCAATGCTTGCCAAGCATAAAAACTGTGTCACACAGCTACAAACAATGATACTAGCAGTGTAGTTTGACACAAATTTGACACAATCGATTTTTCTGATTTTTGTAGTGTGTGACAGTGCTATGAATCTTATGTACTTGAGAAGAAACTCAAATAAAATATAATACATGAAACGGGTACGTGGCCTAGAATCAAGTATAGGTTATCTTGCTGAAGAGCATGCGACAAATATTTCTAGATTAATTGGATCACAATTTTTGTTTTTATTTATGAAGTTTTGAAACTATCTTGTGGAGTGAATATGCAGCATAAGAAATCATTTATTGGTCAGACTATAATTGGAGTCCTCTTAATTAGTTCATCTGTATCAATAGCAGAAACATTTCCTGACTATGGATATACTCCTCCATCCGATTGGTCAGGAGCAACTTTTCAACTAAGTCAGCAATATCCAAAAATAATTCCTTCATCTTCATCATTCCCTTGGCAGAAAATTGATTTTCGAGAAGAGCCCGAGAAGTACCTTTGGGCTGTTTTAAATTATTGTTTCGAGGGTAATCTTCAGACTGACTTTCTCGTTCAGAATAATACTATAAGGCTTTGGTATCACGCACCATGGCTTCACTATGGCGCAAATGGTCGAGATTTTGTAAAAGGCTTGACTCGTGAACGTAGTTCACGTCCTTTCGAACTGTCACCCTCACAATCTCAGCAGTTTAGAAATTACGCTGTGGGTTTTTACAATGATTTAGGGGGATTTACTATTGGACAAGTCTGGAATGATCCACAGAAACCCGACGTAAACAATATTGTTTTCCCAGAGGGAACAGTGTCATTCAAATTACTGTTTACAACTGCGCCAGAATCAATTGCTGATTTCCTTACAGATGCGCCGGAGTGGATGGCTGACGTTGATCGTGCGCAAACAGCACAGCAAGTCCTCGCTACAAAAGTACGCCTTCTCCAAATAGATATAGCTGTAAAGGATAATCGCTCATCAAAAGGCGGTTGGATTTTTGGTACATTCCATTATGACTCGGGTGTTAATAACCCCAATCCTTGGCTCAGATTACGGCCATTAACACTTATGTGGGGGGATGATCCATCGTTTGTACCAAGCGACTATCAATCCGGCTCGCGTCCTGCGGAAAGTTGGATTAATACTGAATCCCCGATTGTGAAGTATAGAAGCAATCCACCATCCGGTTCAACGCCTCCTTCCACTTTGGGATGGGCTGGGCGCGGAAATGGTCCGGTTGATAATCCTCTGAGTTCTTGCATGAGCTGCCATTCGACTGCACAAATACCTGCATCCTCGCCAATAATAGCACCTGCAAATCTATCTGATGAAGAAAAGCTTCGGTGGTTCAGAAACACAAAAGTTGGCGAAGCATTCGATTCAGGATCTAAAACTTTGGATTTCTCCTTGCAACTCGGAGTTGGGATTCAGAATCTTAAATCTTTCAAAGAGTTCACTGAAAATCTCGGCGGCATATCGGCTGTAAAACATAGCATGAAGATACTAAGTGTGCCGGCTACAGATATGAAATCGGAGTACCAATTTTCCCGCGACTAAGACCGAAATGCTGGCATATCATTAATTGATGATAGCAAAAATAACATTGCATCATATTATATTTTTTGATATTAATTTATAGGAAACATTGGAAGGTTTAGGAGAAAGTAAGTGGATGCACTACGACGCATCAAGGATCGGAGAGAGACGCTACGTCGGATAAGGGAACTTAATGATCAAAAGAATACCGTTCTTATCATCCACTACTCATGCGAAAGTTTTTATGACAGACCCGATGGCTCAACTCCACGAATAACATCAATTGCCATTCGGAATCTTGCCTCTGGTCAGACGGAATCTTTTTCAATCCATAAAATCGCGGAGCTGAGAAAGATTCCGCTAATGCAGATTTCGAGCCATTACGATCAACTTGAAAAAGAGATGCTTGATGAATTTAGTGAATTCTTGCGTCTCAATATTCATTGCATTTGGATTCACTGGAATATGCGAGACATCAACTACGGCTTTCAAGCCATTGAGCACCGCCATAAAATACTTGGTGGAAATTATCCTCAGAGACTTCCAGAAGAACGGAAGTTTGATTTAGCGCGCGCCCTAATCAGTATTTACGGCATTGGATATGCAGGCCATCCTCGCCTAGAGAGTATTATGAAAATAAACAAAATAACAGATAAGAATTTTTTAATCGGGAAGCAAGAGGCAGTGGCTTTTGAAAATGGGGAATTCGTAAAGCTGCATCAATCGACGCTTAGGAAAGTAGATATTCTAGCCAACTTATTCGGAAGAACAGTTGATGGAAGCTTGAAGACTAATGCATCATGGTGGGAGGCTCGTGGCATCCATCCTCAAGCGGTTTCGGCGCTTCTCACGGAGCATTGGATGTGGACGCTTTTGATGGGATTGGGAACCATTGCAAGCATTACCGCATTGATATTAATGTAATACTTTCCAAATAAAATTCTTTCAGCCTTAGTCAAAGCAGCTTATTAATAAAGTTTAATTCAACTTATTGGTGTGACACTAAGAATCAAATTCGTGACTCTCTGATTGCAAAATGTAGCTGTAAAGTATATATGCATATAAAACATATGCTTGTGGCGCTTATTATAGCTACAACCAATGTCATGCAATCCCAAATCATTGTATTTCATTTACAGTCTGGTACAAATTTGATTCAAAATTTAGGTGGATTTATTTATTGACATTTCACCATCCAGTTTTGATATTAATACACTTGCCTTCTGGAATATGGTGTACAAAAATATCATTAATCACCCGATAGAGGCAACCTTTCCTCTTATTGCAAAATTTTGTTTATTGCTTTAATTGCGCTCTCAAAGCGTGCTAGTGTTTCATCTAGTTCTGGAGTATCCTTCAAGAATGCTGGATTTCGTATCAACCAATCCGATGGATAGAAGTGATCGAATTCAGGTACATCCTGTGACAATACATTGAAAGCTGCTTCTGCTTTCTTGACTATGCGTTCAGTGTTTGGCATTGCCTCATCTAATCTCTTAACACTAAGAGCTTTTTCTTTGGATAACTTATAAGCGCTATTCAGAAGATTCACGTAGAGCTCAGGATGAAAAAAATCTTCAATGTCACTTTCGGATTTTCCGGTAAAATCTGCTGCCGTAAATAATTGTCCGGCATTGAGAATTTGACTCTTCTTGAGTTTCTCAAGCTTATTTTTATCACCCACAGTCAGATCGCAGAGTACGGCAATATTAATATTATTACCGCCAAATAAGGAAGCGAAAGGTGAGATTTTATCTATTCCTCCAGAAGGGCAAATTACCCAACTTGTATCCAAACCTTCTCGATTCCGGTTTTTTAATGCAGTGGAGAAAGCTTGCAAATAAAGAATATCCGAAGGCCCCTCTACCAGGAGAGTATTTTTTCCAATGAAAAGTGATTGGGTAATTTCGTAACCCAGTGCGCCCTGAAGTGGAAATAATGTATCTTTATCAACCAGCAATGCATCCGAGGATATTTTTGTGCCAAGTACCGTGGTTTTATTTCCTTGATACTTGATGACATCTTCAACGATACGAACATTTGTCATTCGCTCTGCAGGAACCATGAATGGAGAGTGTGTAGAAAAGATTACCTGGTGTTCAGGAAGAAGTCTTTCTTCAATATAATGCAGCAAATCAGATTGAGCTTTTCCGTGCAGAGTTAATCCAGGCTCATCCAGTAAAATGATAGCATTTCCTGTGATTTTCTTAAGCTGTTTGAATTGTGATAAAAATGAAAAGAACCAGACAAATCCAGCACTTCGTTCTGAAAGTGGGACAGTTACACGATGATTGGTATTTTCTATCCGAATTTTGACAATCGTTCCTGAGTTAAATGGGGGTTTGTCTTGCGCCTTTCCTTCTCCGATATCAATTACAACACGGAGAGCTTGGTTTTGACTCCAAAATTGAAAAATCTCATCCGTAATATCGTTCGAGGCTCCTTCACATTTTGCTTTTAGATCTTCATACCGATCAGCTCCCTTAAGTTCTTCAATAGAAGTACCGGCATATTCCAGAAAATCTAAGAATATCTTATCTGCTTGACTGACCGAGTTTTGTTGAATATCAGCTTGAATTTTGTTTATCGAAATTTCTCCAGACATGCGATCAAAGTGAGATGTATAGAAAAACTTTGGCATAACTGGGCTAAGAATCTTTATCATTGCTGAGCTAAAACTGTGATCACTCAATCCATTTAGTTCATCAAGCAATTTCTGATGTTTATCAGAGAGCGTTGAGAGTGCCGAAAGGGCAGCAATAGCATCCTTTGCATTTTTAGCGTCTCTCAAGGAATTTTGTTCTACAGCATCCAGAGAGTATTTATGAATCAGGTGGTTGAGACAAGCTTTTCCATCATGAGTAATAGTCCAATATGACGTATCAGTTCCAATATACTTACTTACTTACTTTTATTTCACTACTTTTTAACGCTTCTTGTCCAAACCGATCACTTATAAGTCTAATGTCAGCTTCAGACAATTCCCATTCTGTTTCAATAACCTTTGAAATACCATCTGGATGTCGTTCATCGAAACGGCTTAGATAGCGCCGAGGATAGTCTCGTATTTTGTCATATTCAAAATTGCCGAATGGCTTAACCCCGTATAAAGCTTGAAGAATTGCTGTTTTACCTGCTTCGTTTTTTCCAACCAAACAAGTTAGATCACTTATCTCAAATTGATTGCTATCCTCAATTGATCTGAAATTTGTTATGTGCGCACTTATAAGCTTCATAAACCCTCTTGCAAACATTCATCCAAAGAAAACTGCCTATTTATAAAAAACAAACTTTACAACTTCATTCTTCTGTTCAAGTAACACGGGGTTGCCAAATACATCTATCAGAAAATTAACAGACTTTTTAAATCATTTCTATTAAAAATTTTTGTCGATTATTTTATATCAGGAACCAAAGCATTCGGTTGTCGGTTTTTTTGGAATTCTGCTACCCCCCTTGGTGAATACTGAGCTTTCTTTTGTACAACTTATCAATAAAGTCTGAATCTGATCAATCCGTTAATAAAATGAAACCTCAGAAATTTTTAAATCTGATATTTTTTACCTATTTCTTCTAACCTGAATCAGTTTCTAATTAATGGAATTGTCTGATTTTTATGCAATCACGCATTGAAAAATCAATTGCTCGTTTTTTAACCATAACACTCACTCCTGAATGTGGCGAAATCTTTAAAACACTTCGTTTCAAACGGGGCAGCTGGATCAAAATGCCTGAAAAGTTTGAGCAATTACGCAAGAACTCTGGCCTTGGTGATACGTATGTATTGCTCTATGAAGCTGAACCTCGCATTAACTATTGTTTGATTAAATCAATATTTCTTGAGAATACCAACGAGCTGATTAAGCAGTTCGATAATGCGCTTGCTGAAGTCAGTGAAGTTGAAAAGTTAACCATCCTGAAGAATTTTAATGAGGATTTACCTAATGAAAATATTAGTACTGAAATTGAAGATGTTTTATCGCAACTAAGAGAAGCGCCTGAAATAACACAAGAGGAATTTGATGCACTGCCAGAAGAAGAAAGAATTGCCATCACCCATCGTGCGCAATTCTTCTTGGCATTTTTTTATGCGACTTTCTTCAATAGCATTGCGCTTATGGTTCATGGGCAGAAGCTAACTACGCTTGTCCCGCTTGCGTTACAGGGTGATAAAAAAGCATTTTGCAAGGCAGTGCAAATAGATCGTAATTTGCTAACAGGGCATCCATATTTTCGGGATATTTACGCAAGATTGCAAACAGGCGAAACCCCAAATTTTCTTGATGATATTTCAAGACACATATCCAGGCCCCCAATTCAAGGAAAAATTCGTTATCCAACACTATATTCACTCTTTGCAACGCTGGATTTATTTAAGTGGTTGGATGATTTTACTGCTTCTGAAATTCTTGATATGTGCGATGAAGCAGGGCTGGATCGTTACCAGAATCGAATAGAAGATGAAAGTTATTTGATCAAACGTCGTTTGGAATATCGTAAGAAGCAGAAAACTGGCTTTTAGTCAATGCACTGAGAGTTATTTTTTAGTGCATTCAGATTCTTTGTCTTGATACATAAAGTTCATATCCGTTGCGGCAAGCTTATTGCATGGCCGCCGTGGATATGAGGTTTTTTATCATGAATAAAGAAATTGACGATTTATCTAGCGCTGTAACATCAGATCAAACCGAATCCGCTGAGCCAACACACGAGGCGACGCGCGAGAGCGCGGCCGCGTGGCGTGATGGCGAAGTGGAACAAGATTTAACGGATGCCTTACATCAATCTGATTCATCCTCTCAGGGTACGATGGCTAGTAACACAGTACCCTATAACTGCAATAGTGAGTACTTCAAGCTGTTAAGGTTTGGGGTTGATAGCCTGTACTTATCCTATCAAGGTGAATTATTTCCAGAAGTAAAAGAACGATTAGCCACGCTTAAACAACTGGCACAGCATCCAGAAGCAGATCAGCAAGCACAGGCACAATATCCCATTTTAGGACATATCTTTGAAGTCAAGGATAAAGGCTCGTCGATATTCCCGTACGTGATGGAAGATGGCGCTTTTCGCATCAGCCTTTCCAGAACCGGCAAGAAAACACCGATGGCGTATGTGAAGTTATCCTCCCGCTATCTGTGCAGCATTAAACCAATCGAAGCAGAAAAACACTTACGCCGTATCTTGGATGAACTGGGCGTATTGGAAAATTCCGCTCATGTCAGCCGTATCGATTTATGCGCTGATTTTGTTTCTTCTGAAAACATGGAATCCTGGGGTCGCGATGCATGGATTACGCGCGGCAAGAAAATCGATGCGCATGCGGTCAATGAGAAATTCACCGGCTGGTCGATTGGGTTGGGTGGCAAGATTTCCTGTCGTCTGTATAACAAACTATTGGAAATTCATACCAGTGGCAGAACCGATCTTATCCCGCTATGGCGAGAAGCCGGGTGGATCGAAGGTGATCCCGTTTGGCGTATTGAATTTCAATTGATGCGCGATGTATTGGCAGAACATGGCTTGATTAGCCTTGATAGTGTATTGGCTAATTTAAACGGCCTATGGAGCTATGCTTCAACGGAATGGCTGCGCTTAACATTGCCTAATCCAGATGATCAAACCCGCTCGCGCTGGCCGATTCATCCGTTGTGGGCTTATATCTCATCCGTTGATTGGAAAACCGATTTAAACACGCTCTCCAGGTCGTTCAAACCGGAACGATTGCCGGAAGATAAACGGATATTGACGTTAGGCATCAGTTCAATGGCTAGCTTTATGGCCAAGCATGGCATTACCGATTTTGATGAAGGTTTGGATCGTTATTTGCTGGCGTTGCATCAGCATCTTTGTATCTGCGGCGAATTTATGGGTTTGTCAGCAGGCGATTATCTTCTTGAGAAAGTGCGTTTGCGTGGCAAGGAATACAACATCATTCTAAACATCGATGAAGCAGATCAAAAACGATTGGAAGTCGAAAAAGCTGCAAAAAATTACCGCAAGGCTTTGGAGGGCGAATGAAAACCCTAAACCTGGAAGAAGCCGCCCAATTTCTCAAAATACATCCCGAAGAACTGCGCCGCCGTGCCAAAGCAGGAATTATTCCCGGTGCCAAGGTGGGAAAATGTTGGGTATTTATCGAAGATGATCTTGTTGCCTGCTTACGCTCGTTATATGCTATTCCTCGGCAAGCGTTGCAAGTGGGACATGAGGAGAAGCAATTATGTCACTCTGTAAACGTGGTAAGACGTGGTGGATTAGTTTCACCACACCAAGCGGCGAGCGAGTTAGATGC
>JAIELR010000160.1 GCA_019752835.1 Gammaproteobacteria bacterium
ATATCAACCCAGAGCGAGAAATTGATGCGGGTGCGCAGCGTGTTCATGGCTTGAGCAATACATTTTTAGCGGATAAACCCGTTTTTGCCGATGTTATTACCGAGTTTAAGCAGTATATCGATGGCGCCCAACTTATTATTCATAATGCCCCGTTCGATCTCGGTTTTTTGAATCATGAATTTAAACTGTATGATAAAAAACTGCATGCTATTTCTCGTTATTGCAGCATCATTGATACGTTAGACATGGCGCGTAAACGGCATCCCGGACAAAAAAATTCATTGGATGCTTTATGCAAACGTTATGATGTTGATAATTCACACCGTGATTTACATGGTGCCTTGGTTGACGCCAGTTTATTAGCCTATGTTTATTTGGCCATGACGGGTGGACAAACAGAACTTTTTGGCAACGCTGAAAAAGGTAATAGTTTGCATCGTGAGCAAGATGCTGCTCAAGGGGAAAATCAGTTGTTGGAAAATAATCGGCAATTCAATGTAATTAAACTTTCTGCGCTTGAACAAGAGCTTCATGAAAAGCGGGTAAGTGAGATAACGAAAAAAGCAAAAGGCGTTAATTTGTGGGAAACCGCGGAATGACACGCTATATCAAGCACTTTATTGATCAAACTTATTTTAGTGGGTTTATTCTTTTCTTTGCGGCTATTTTGGCGTTAGGGATGGTGAACTCACCACTTCAATCTTTTTATATACATTTTTTATCGTTTAAAATGGGCGTGCACATCGGCGATATAAGCCTCACCAAACCCGTATTGATGTGGATCAATGAAGGATTGATGACTATTTTTTTCTTATTGGTTGGTCTTGAAATAAAGCGCGAATTATTTGAAGGCGAATTAAACTCCTTTAATAAAGCAATATTGCCAGTAATCGGGGCGATAGGGGGGATGCTTATTCCGAGCTTGATTTTTGTTGCGCTCAATTTTCATGATGCAACAGCGTTACGTGGATGGGCCATTCCTAGCGCAACGGATATTGCCTTTGCGCTAGGTGTTCTATCTCTTTTTTCAACACGTATTCCTTTATCGTTAAAAGTTTTTTTGACAGCCTTGGCTATTATTGATGATTTGGGCGCCATTTTGATTATTGCCGTATTTTATTCTAATGAGCTTTCTTTTATTGCACTTGCACTTGCTGGAATGGGGGTGATTGCGCTGGTGGTATTGAATCGTTGTCATGTAACTCGTTTCACACCTTATTTGATGATTGGTATTTTTATGTGGGTTTGTGTTTTGCATTCGGGGGTGCATGCAACATTAACCGGTGTTATTGTTGCGTTGGCTTACCCCTTAAAAGATCCCAAAAATCCCCAACGCAGCCCATCACATGCGATAGAGACGGCACTTTTGCCCTGGGCTAATTATCTTGTATTACCTTTATTTGCGTTTGCCAATGCGGGGCTTCCTTTGAATCCTGCTGTTTTAACGAGTGTGGTTAAATCAATTCCGTTAGGGACTATTTTGGGTTTATTTATTGGCAAACAACTGGGTGTTTTTGGGTGTTGTTGGATCGCTATAAAAATGAAGTGGACCCATTTACCTAAAGATGCTAGTTGGCGACAATTTTATGCGGTGACGGTATTAGCCGGTATAGGATTCACAATGAGTTTATTTATTGGAACACTTGCTTATGATGGTCTTTCTGCGCAATATATCGAAATGGTTAGGCTAGGTGTATTAGTTGGTTCGCTTTTTTCAGCGGTATTGGGAAGTGTTCTATTGAGACAGCCTGTGTGTTGTTTGGAGCCCCAGCGAGAGGGGTGATAGAGATTTGGCCTATTCCTCTCCGTCTCCTGATTCGGGGAGGGGAGATTGGAGCGAAGCCTGAGTCCCCCCTCACCCTATCTCTCTCCCACAAGGCTGAGGAATCGGCACTTTTTTGAGAGGGTAGAATCTATCATAAACAAATGCGTCATTCCGTGCGAAAGCCGCGTGCATAGGTTATAAGAGGACAAAACACTATGCGGCTGGAGACACGGAAACTAAATGGAAAATAATCAAAAAATAAATGTTCCTGTTGGATGAACGAGATAGGTATTTATTTTTTTTAGATCTCCCATTTGGTTCCCGTGTCTCCCGCCGTGTCTGTTTCAGTACATTTATCGCCACCTTACGCGGCGTACGCACGGGAAGACGAAGTGACATAAAAAGTGCCGATCCCTTAGCCCACAAGGGGAGAGGGGAAGTAAGTTGTCGGGACTGAAGGGTTTCAATAATTCAGTTAGTATGATAAGTAAAGTACGTTTAATATAGGAAGAAGACATGAGTTGGTTTGAAAAATTATTACCTGCCAAAATTCGCACATCGTCGACGCAAAAAAAGAGTATTCCTGATGGAATATGGTCTAAATGCCCAGACTGTAGCGCTGTTTTGTATTTACCTGAATTAGAGCGAAATTTACATGTTTGCCCTAAGTGTAGTTATCACTTTAGAATTAATGCCCGTGCACGTATTGCCGGTTTTTTAGATAAGGACCTTCCTTCTGAAGAAATTGCAAGTGACTTGCTGCCTGTCGATAAATTGAAATTTAAAGATACTAAGAAATATAAAGATCGTCTGGTGCAAGCTCAGAAGGCAACAGAGGAAAACGATGCGTTGATAGTTGTCTCTGGAACCTTGGACAGTAAACCGATAGTCGTTGCTGCGTTTGAATATAATTTCATTGGCGGTTCTATGGGTATTGTGGTGGGTGAGAAATTCGTTCGCGGTATTGAACGAGCAATTCAGTTAAGAGCGCCCTTTATTTGTTTCGCTGCGAGCGGTGGGGCCAGAATGCAGGAATCACTTTTTTCGCTTTTTCAAATGGCTAAAACCAGTGCGGCGTTAAGAAAATTGGCCGATGAAAAATTACCGTACATTTCTGTATTAACTGATCCAACGATGGGCGGTGTTTCAGCAAGTCTTGCTATGTTGGGGGATCTTAATATTGCTGAGCCCAAAGCATTAATTGGTTTTGCAGGCCCTCGCGTTATTGAGCAAACGGTGCGACAAATTTTACCGGATGGATTTCAACGGAGCGAGTTTTTACTTGAAAAAGGGGCTATTGATATCATTGTTGATCGACGTGAGATGTCGGCTGTTGTTGCTCGTGTATTGGCCAAATTCGGGTTTTAGATGATAGTTAACGATCAATTACCGCAGTGGTTAAGTTACCTCGAAACGCTTCATTTAAAAAGTATCGATTTAAGCTTAGAGCGCATCTCGGCTGTCGCAAAGATCCTTGGGATTGAGGCATTTTCCTGCCCCGTTATTACCATTGGTGGGACAAATGGTAAAGGCTCAACGGTGGCTTTGTTAGAAGCCATTTATCGAAAAGGCGGGTATAAGGTTGCTAGCTATATATCCCCCCACCTTCATCACTTTAATGAGCGTATTCGCTTCAATGGCAACGAAATAGAGGATGCTTCTTTAGTCACTCTTTTTAAAACGATAGAAAACGCGCGTGGCGGCATAACACTTACTTTTTTTGAGTATACCACCTTAGCTGCACTGCTTTTTTTTAAACAACTTGAGCCAGATGTTATTTTACTAGAAGTGGGTTTGGGTGGACGCTTTGATGCAGTGAATATTATTGATGCGGATGTGGCGATTATTGCTAGCATTGATTTGGATCATACCGAGTGGTTAGGTGAAACGCGTGAAAAAATAGGATTTGAAAAAGCAGGCATTTTTAGGGAAGGAAAAATAGCCATCTGTGGAGATCCTGATCCACCACAGTCTTTGGTTCAAGAGGCGTTAAAGAAAAAGACAGTTTTTTATTGCCAGGGGCGAGAGTTTAATTATGTTAAGGGGGGAGCTTGGGAATGGCAAAGCCCCAATCTTCATTTATCCAACCTCCCCGTACCCGAATTGGCCATACAAAATGCCTCAACTGTATTAATGGCTTATTCAACACTTGCCTATCGATTGCCTGTTAGCGCCGATGTATTGGCAGATGCTATGTCGAATACGCGGGTTCCAGGACGTTTCCAAACTATTCGTGTGGCACCTCGTGTCGTCATTGATGTTGCACATAATCCAGCAGCGGCTGCGATGCTCTCTCAACAATTAAGTGAAAAATTAGATGCGCATGATAAAATAGTCGCTGTTTTTGGCGCATTAAATGATAAAGACGCGGCAGGAATGATAGATAAATTGTCAAAACAAATAAGTGAGTGGTATATTGCTCCTTTACAGACACCACGAAGTTATACCATGGATGATTTATTTAGGGATGTTGAGAAGGGTGGGGCAACAAATATTCAGAAATTTGATACCATCAAGTTGGCGTATGAAAATGCATTAAATTCGTGTACCTCTGACAGTTGTATTATTATTTTTGGATCATTTTATACTATAGCCGAACTATTTTATTGATAATAGACCTTATCAGCAGGGCTGTCCCATTAAATGAGCAGAAAGGCAGCTCACAAAGGCGTCATCCCGTGCAAAAGCCGCGCTGGAGAGTATTTGGAGAGTGGAAGGTGATACGGCTGGCGACACGGGATCCAAATTGAAGAAGCTTGAAAGGAGAGCCATTTTCAATATTTTTGACTTGGATCCCGTGTCGCCAGCCGAATGAACTCCTGTTCTCCGAAAGCTTACTGAACGCGGCTTTTGCACGGGATGACGCCGTGGAGGTAGTCTGTCCTCCGAATAAGGCAAGTACTTTTTAATGGGACAGCCCTGACCTTATCAGAACCCGCTTATGCAAGAAATTAAATAATGGAGGATATCTATGACAGACCAACAAACAACACTTACTATCGCCTCACTCTCGTGGGTTGATTATGTGATTATAGGCCTGATCGCACTTTCAGTTTTTATTAGTTTGGTTCGAGGGTTTGTCAGGGAAGTGCTCTCTTTGGTCACATGGGTTGCTGCTTTTTTAATTGCCTTTAATTTTGGAAGCAGCGTAGGTGATTTATTCAGTAGTCACATATCATCCCAAACAACTCGCCTGATTATTGGAGGAAGTATTCTATTTATTACCATCTTGATCATGGGTGCAATTGTCAATTATGTACTCTCTACCTTAGTTGAAAAAACGGGGCTAACAGGTACTGATCGTAGCTTGGGAATTGTTTTAGGTGGTGCGAGGGGGATCCTCATCGTTTCCATTCTGATCTTGCTTGCAAGTTATACGGCTATTCCTAAAGATCCCGCCTGGCAATCCTCACTTCTCGTACCGCATTTTGCGGTTTGCTCGAAATGGATACAGGGATTCGTGCCGCAGGCGTTTAGTTTCGTAGGGGCTACTTAATATCACCACGGATATATTGCGATAAATACGTCAACTCTTGTTCATTTTTTGTTAAAAGCCACTTTGTTACGTCGCCTATAGACACCATTCCAAGCAGCTGTTCGTTTTCTACTACTGGAAGATGTCGAAAGCGATGCTGTGTAAAGGTTGCCATGGCTTCTTCAATGGTGGTGCTGGATTTTGCAAAGGTTAACTGACGTGTCATGAGTTGCTCAACAGTTGCTTCACAAGGGTTAAGGCACTGTTTAAATAATTTATTTACAATATCGCGCTCGGTAAAAATGCCTACTATTTTTTTATCTTCCATAACGAGCAAGGCACCGATCCCTTTTTCAGCCATCTTAATCGCTGCATTTTGAACGGTTTCAGAAGGCAGAACGCAATGGACAACATTAGATTTATTTCTGAGAACTTGTTCTAAGGTGAATGACATGTTTAATCCTTATTTATAAATTGAAGATATTTCAATTAAACTAAAATTCCTCATATTATTATATGTCAAAACTGCTCATTTTTCACACAAACAAAAGCAGATTATAAAAAACTGCAATAAATCATAAAATAATATTTACTTTATAATTTATTATCGGCATACTTGAAATGACATTTAATTTTAAATGTTTTATGTATTAAATTAAAGGAGATTACTTATGATAGTAAAAAAATACATTCTTTCAGCGCTAGTTTTAGTTGGATTGTCCATAAGTACGGGCGCATTTGCTGAAACAGTCGCATCTAAAGCAGATAGCGCTCCTGTTGCATCAGCCAGTCTATCTGCACCGGTTAATGTCAATACGGCGGATGTGAATATGTTAGAAACTGTGAAAGGCTTAGGCCCCAGCAAGGCTCAAGCGATAATCGACTATCGCAACAAAAATGGTCATTATAAAACGATACAAGATGTGGAAAATGTGCCGGGTATCGGACCTAAGTTGCTGGAAAAGATACAGTCGCAGATAACGGTTTAGGGCTGTGCGCTCCTCTCCCCAACCTCTCTCCCCCAGGGGAGAGGGGCTTTAGCTCAGAGCTTAGCCTAAGTTTCTTGCGGGAGAAGAGGGGGCTTTTAGCTCAGAGCTTAATTCAAGTTTCCTGCCAGGGAGAGGAGTACTTGACGCAGAGCTTTGCCCAAGTTTCCAGCAGAGAGAGGCGATTGTATATCACCCGCGCATCTTCGCCAATCGCTCACCGAAAAACTGAATTCCCTGAACCATAATAACTAAGAGAGCAACAGTGATAAACATCAGTGTCGTGTTAAACATATTGTACCCATATTGAATGGCTAGATCCCCCAAACCACCGCCGCCAACAGCGCCAGCCATCGCAGAATAACCCACTAGAGTAACTACTGTTAATGTTAGGCCATTCACAATTCCAACATAGCTTTCGGGGAGTAAAATACGCAAAACGATTTGCGAGCGAGTCATGCCCATGGCAATTCCTGCCTCAATCAACCCAAACGGGACTTCTTGTAATGCATTATCGATAATTCGTGCAATAAAGGGCGCGGCGCCAATGGAAAGTGGAACAATGGCGGCGGCGGTTCCAATAGAAGTGCCCACCAATATGCGAGTAACGGGAATGAGCAAAACGAGCAAAATAATGAAGGGGATAGAGCGCAAAATATTTACTATAAACGTTAAGTTTTTATAAAGCCAGGGATGTTCTGCAAGTGAACCTGTGCGTGTAAGAAACAATGCGATTCCAATAGGTAAACCTAAAATGAGCGCAAAAAAGGTCGCAAAAAAAATCATTTCGAGGGTTTGGATGAGGCTAACGCCTAGAGCGAACCATAAGTCAGATGACATGTGCAAGCTCCTCAATAATAACGCCTTTTGATCTCAAAAAAGACAAGCCTGCATCGATATGAGGGTGATTTTCAATTTGTACGATCATCGTTCCCACTAAATCATTTCCCACAAACTCGAGATTGGCTTGTAATATATTAATTTCCAACTCATATGTTTTGACCAGATGAGCCATCAGCGGTTTTGCCGCAGAGTGTCCGTGAAAACGTATGCGCAAGAGTAAACCTGACATTTCTTCATGTTTACAAATCGAAAGCAAACGTTCATCCCATTCATGTCCACCTATATAACTGACCACAGCCTCGTGGCTAGGATGGGCGGGATCTATCAATTGGGCAAAAAATTCGGTAACGGGCTTAACTTGTAAAATATGGCCATTTTCAATCAATGCAACACGTTGGCAGCAATTCTTAACTACCTCAACTTCATGCGTAATCAAGACGATAGTGATGCCGAGCTGCTGATTAATAGTTTGAAGCAATTGTAATATGCTTTGAGTTGAGTTTGGATCAAGTGCTGATGTGGCTTCATCACAGAGTAAAATTTGAGGTTTTGTGGCGAGCGCTCTTGCAATCGCGGCTCGTTGTTTTTGACCTCCACTCAGCTGAGCAGGGCGGTGTCGAGCGCGATCTTTTAAACCCACTAAATCAAGTAATTCATTCACTCGAGCATTGATTTCAGTTTTGGGTGTATGAATAATTTGAAGGGGAAGAGCAATATTTTCCCAAACAGTTTTACTCGATAATAGATTAAATTGCTGAAAAATCATGCCAATATTACGTCTTGCCTCACGTAATTGAGAGGGATTCAATGCAACTTGGTCTTGGCCATTGATAACAATTTGGCCTGATGTTGGTTTTTCAAGTAAA
>JAIELR010000267.1 GCA_019752835.1 Gammaproteobacteria bacterium
AACTCTAAACCGGGTTTCATAGGCAAAAATTTAAAATGCACCCCTTTGCAATAATTCACACAAGAAATGCCATCGCTATTAGCGGCTTTTTTTGCTCCTATTCTTATGCCATCCTCTTCCCTCAAGGCTCGCCAACCTAAGCCCGGCACCCAGAGTTGATAACCAGACGAAACGTTTGCATTGCCTAGCGAAAAGGTAAATTGCACTATTAATTGTTTTAACTCCTCCGCAATTTCAATGTCACTGGCTGCCTGATAAGGCACTTCTGAGACAATTGGTGGTGAAGAGGGCGAGTGAAGAATATTGGGAGCGACTTTAGATGCCAACGCCAATTTTTTTTTCGCTGTGAGCAACCCTTGCGTCTCAGCCACCTTCAGGTTTTGATGAAAGGCATCAAGCCCCCACCCCTGCTGCTTAAGTACTGTCTGTATTGCATCCTTCTTCAATACGCTGCGCAATAACGCTACATATTTTTTGTTCGCTTCTCCTACTAACGTAGCCCCATGCTGAAGTAAACAAGCAATAGTGTCAGGGTGCTCCTCTTTCACCGCGAGACATAAAGCCGTCTCGCGATTATTATTTTCTGCCGCGAAGTTCGCACCATGCTGTAATAAATATGCTACAGTTTCCGTGTGGCCATTCCACGCTGCCAACAATAAGGCTGTGCTGTCATGATGATTTTTTTCTTCAATATTAGCGCCCTGCTCTATTAACCAAGCAACCGTTTCAGTATGCCCATACATGGCGGCACGTAATAATGCAGTCCAGCCACCCTTAGCTTTTCCTGACAGATTCGCACCCAGTTTCATCAACTCAATGAGCGTCTCCGTATAACCATTTTCTGCACCACTCAAAAACGCGCGGTTAATGTTACTCACTCGTTTTATAGGATCACCTATATCCCTCACTAACCAAGTAACTGTTTTCGTATAACCGTTGTATGATGCTAACTCTACCGCAATCTCACCTTTGTTATTTTCCTCTAAAAGACTTGCACCGCACGTTAATAGGTAGGCAATGCAATCTTTCTGGCCATAGCGGGCTGCGCACAGTAAGGCAGTAAATCCATAAATATTTTTTTGCTTCACTTCCGCGCCAGCATCGATTAATTGCTTAATCACAGATGTAGCCCCTATTGCTGCAGCATAATGCAAAGGTGTATTTCTGGCACTATCCATAACGTCTATAGGAATCTTTTGCATTAATGCCTCGTTGACCTGTGCTGTATTTCGATTATAAACGGCTTCATGCAACGGGCTAGGAAACTGAGCCTCATAATCTCTAAGCAAACGCACCGTCTCTTTTTGCTGTTTTCTTGAAGGACTTAATAACACGGCATATGCCAACGCATTAAAGTCTTTTTTATTCATCGCTTCCCACTTAGCTCCTGTCTGTAATAATCCTTTGATTACGTCTTGATGTCCCCAGTAAATAGCGTAAGTTAAGGGAGTTTGATTGTTATAATCATTGAGATTAATCCATTCGCGATGGAGAGCCAAACACGCTCGCACGGTTATTAAATCGCCTTTTTGAATAGCTTCATAGAATTTTTTTTGACTGTGCATCTTTTTTCCAAAATTAGTGATAAACCCTATTTAATTTGTTTCGCATCACGATTTCACATTGAAGGTGTTAACACGACGATTTGTTTTTCATTATCACTTAATGCTTCGATTTGTTCTGCATTATTACTTAACGCTTCGATTTGTTTATTCCATGCATTATCATCTGCAGCATACCATTCTTCTAAACACATTTCAGCAGTATTAACCAACTGATTTATATCATCATCAGAGACAGCATCTAATCCAATTGGAAAAGGAAGGGGAGTCTGCCAACGGTTATATCGAGTGTTTAATCGTTCTTTCATCATTGTATGAATGGCGTTTTCTCGATTGGGTGATTTCTTTGTCCAAAATAATTGATCACGAAATTTAGATGGATTTAATGGAGCGGGAATATACTCACCTGTGCCCATTGAAACAACCTGAATATTTTGAGAATCGCTCACAGATTTGTTTTCTAATAAAGTATCATAAGCTAACTGAACGGGATTATTATCTTGCCACACACCGCCATCGATATATCCCTTATTCCCAATAATATAAGGTGCAAAAAACGTAGGAGCTGCGGATGTCGCCATTAATATGTCTTTCAAATTAAAATTCTCATTAGAATCGCCCTGAGCTTTTTTTCGTGTAAAAAGACAAGTTTCGTGTGGGTTACTTTCATCGACACTGGTAATAAAAAGCTCCGTCAATGTTTCGCTTAACTTGGTTTCATGACATTTTTCATTCAGCAGGTCAATTAGAGATGCATTATTATATTTTGGTTTAGAACTAAAACGATTTCCTAGTGCCTGCAACCAAGTTAGGATCAAATTATTCTGCTGAGGTAGCACACTCTTGCTATGACCCGTGTAATCCTTTATAAGTTCTGGATATAAACGCAAAATATTATTCTCTGTTTGAGCAAGATGCTCTTGTTGAAAAAAAATATCCTTGCCATGTATAGTGTAGAGTTTGACAAGCTCATGCGCATGATATAAAGGGAAAATACTGCCTTCTGAATATGGAATCGATAATATCCCACCAATTATCGCCCCTGTTGAAGTACCTGCTATACTTTGAAATGAATGAGCTATCGGTTGGTGCGTTCTTTTTTCAATTTCGCTTAACCATATAGCAGGTAAAATACCTCGTATTCCACCACCATCTATTGATAATAGAAAATAATGATCGGGATCTGGCCTACGCATTAACTCATCTTTCCAGCTAGTCTCTTCAGAATAATAGCACAAAATTTCTTCCGGAGTTTTGCCTACCAGGCAATCCATTTGTGATAAACGATTAGCAATATACAGTTCAGTTTTAAACTGAGGAAAGTTGGTTTCTAACTCTTTTTTATGTTTATAAAACTGAGGTATCACGAGATTAGCGAGACGATGTTGTCCTAATCGACGGTAGCCCAAATTACGCCATAAATAATACTGGGCCCGTGAAGCCATGAGTGTACCTTCCCATTTTTCAAGATATTCTAATACCATATCAGATCTACCTGCATGGTATAAACAAGCAATATACCCAAAATGATAATCAACATTAACAATTCGAGTATACCAATTATGTTCCACCGCTGCATGATAGGCGCTTAACGCATCGTGCCAAGTCCTTAAAATATGAATAAAAGATTTTTTGGCTTGCATTTCATTTGCTTTATCGTGGTAATAGCGTCCTTTTTGATAAAAAGCAGCTGCTTTTTCTTCATGAGTTTGCGCTTGCAGAATATCTTGCTCAATTTCCTCTAAAGTAAGATTTTGCTTGAAAATTTCAGCCGGATGTACATTTGGGACTACAGATAGTGATAATTCTAACTCGGATCTATCAAGGGAATAAACACGAAATATATCTTCCAAAACTTCAATTCGCGCAGTCATCAATTGAGCGAAGGGATTATGCTGCAACCAATCCGCATGACAGGACATGTATTTTCTAACCTCCAAAAACTCTGCATAGGCATTCTTATGCCCCTTTGGTATACCCACTCTGTCTTGGCTGATAAGAGAATCTTCTTCTAGTAAATAAAGGAACGCTAAATTTAAACGAGCGGTGTTGATTAAGGCTTGAAGACGTAGCTCAAAGCTCAATTTTTCAGCATCTTCAAAATAGCTCTGAGGAAGTCCATAAAAACGACTGCTAATAAATTGTTGCCATCGCCTGTGTGGTGTTTTCTCAAGTTTCACTGCATTACTGAAAATTTGCCGATCAAGTATCCGTGCTTTCTGTTTCAAAGTTCGATACGCGATCAGCTGTCTATAAAGTTCTTTAGTAATATGATCAAGTTCACGAAGCGTCATGTAGCTTTCTTTTTCGTTATGTTTAATTGCGATCTTTCTGCTTGTTAGGGCTTCGGCAATAAGCAATGCTAGATAAACAATACTGTCCACACGAAAACCATGTTTTTGCATCAACTCAATCATTGCCTCGAGGCCTATATTGTTCTCTTTTGTAAAAGACAGCAAGTTGCTTCCCACATTATTTTCAATGTCAACAGGCTGAGTTAACAGGTCAATAAATTTAGAGTAATCTTCATTCTCAAAGGCTTTTAGTGCTTCTTCAATACGAAAGTTATAAGCGTGCCTTAATTTAGGCTCATAAGAAGCTATCTCGCCTTCCAAATACAATTTTTTACCTGTATTGTATAATGCCTTCATTGCAGCTGCACCCGTAATCATAAAAAATACTCCCGCAAAAGGAAGCACTGTCGATAGGAAAACTGTACCTAAAACGACGGTTACGAAGCCAGCGCTCAATCCAGCAGTTCCAATGAGCATCCCTGTCGTTTGTTTGATTAATCCATTTATTTTTGTAACAGCAGCATCTTGCTCGCTCGCTTGAATAGTTTCGTGATCAATTTTTGTTGTAGTTTTCGGTGGTATAATAATTTGTCGTATAATCATAGAAAGGTTTTCATTAAGAGCATTTCGAATTATTGCTCGTTCGCGTATTGTCATAGCCTTACTAGGTAAATTTAATGGATGCAAAACAAGTGCTTGTGAGAAATTGACGCTTCCTGGTTTTAGCGCAAAAGATTTTTCTTTTTTAGTACAAGGATCATGATTTTTAATTTTATTCAAAATATTATTTACTTCATTCAATGCTTTTCTCTGATCGCATAAATCAATCAAATCAAAACTCATATAAATAGCACCCATACAATATAATTGCGCTTCAAGTAAGCGATCAATAATATATAAACAACCCGCCATTTTTTTTTGTAACATTAGGTGATCATCAACTAAGAAAATCTCGCGATGCTTACAAACAATAATAAAAGCCTGATGATAAGCAGCATAAGCAGAGAGAGCATGTTCTAATCGTTTTTTTCTTAGTTGCTTTTCGCCCCATTTTTTGAGATCTTCAGACTTAAGTTCAACAATGTAATTGTAATTCCTACCGATAGCACGATGATAATCAAGTGCCAACTGATATTCCATGTGACCAGTGTTTCGATAAAAAATATATTGATTATTAGGATTATGACTGGCTTTTTCCTCTAATAATTCTACCAATTTTGTTTTCAGTCTATCTGCTGCATTATATAAAGCTTTCGCAATACATGAAAGTTGTTTATCTGAATCTGCATAAAAGTCTTTATCCGGACGAACACAAAGAGCAATTTTAATAAATCGATCCTTAATTGTTTTTTTTGTATAAGAAGCATGAACATCCAGAGAATATATGGCGTATTGTACATTTTCATTGGCCAAAATTTGTTTAAAACAAGCTTGTTTAAAACGCGATTCGGCCGCTTCGAATAATGCCAGAAGAGCCTCATAATTTTCATCTGATAGTTTAGGGAGCTCATTTAATACAGTGGCTATATTTTTTTTAATTTTTTTGAACATTTCATCAAAGTCCATAAAAGTAGAAACAACAGGTTTATTTAACTTGTTTAATAACTGCTTAAGTTGATGCTGAAACTCACGGGGCAAACTTTCTAAAATTGTTTCATCAAAAACACCAACATATCCTGATGAAAAATCATCGACCTGATTTGGTTGAGAGCTTTCATTCCTAACTTTATGATTCTCATGACTTTCGAGTTTATAATGATGCTCATCACTTTCTATTTCTATCTCAATATTTTTCTTGCTTATTTCTTGCTCAAACAATGCATATTCAGGCAACGCCATAATATCAATAATATTTTTTTCTGATGTCATTAAAGCATTAAATACAACTTGTGCTGGCGCTCTCTCTCTACAGTTTACTAAACAAGTCTCCACGGAAATATTTTCTCTATTGGCGTGCTCAAAAGGAAGATTTTGAAGTTGCGAGAGATGGCTATTACGAATAGCAAGTAGACTAGACTTGTAGTTACTCTCATTGCAGATGTTAGGAAGTACTTTAAGCTCATCTGGCAATAAAACTGCAATATTGATGCCATAATAACTTAAACCTGATTGAAGATGCTTTGTAGGTTCACTTGTTTGTAACCATTTTGACCAAAATTTGGCTAATTTTTCGGGTGTAAATTTTGTTAAAATGTGGGTTGCTAACGCCAAGGTAATAGGACCACAAGACACTAAACCGTTTTGCTCATAATCTCTGCGCTGCAATTGATTACTTGAAAGCCACACATTTTTTATCGTATTTTCATTTTTTAATTCATAAAGTGTCTTATAACAGTCGACTTTGTCGGTTATGCCTAAAGGGTTAATGAGTAATAACTTCTCGTTGTTAACCAAACCACAAATAAAATGGTTGTCATCCCCAGGTTCTTTGCTAATAAAAATTGCTGGCCGACCTAGATGAATGCCCAGCTTAATCAGCTGTTGGAGTTGTTTTTTGAATGTTTGAGCGCTATTGCCATAGTTTGCATCAAGAAAAATCACTCTGATACACTGTGCTTGGTTAGTCATGAGTTGTAATAAGTAATGGCATACATCTGGATCATACCACGTCTCAAACTTAAGGTGAGACGAATGCGAATCAGTATCACTAAGAAAGAGTTGAGTCGCTGAATTATCTTTTTCATAATGTTCGTAATATTCGTAAGAGGTGCTAAATTTATCGGCATTTTTAGCCGCTTCTTCATCCTCTTTATCTTGGCCTGCATATTGATATGCCGTATTAGTTAATATATATTCAAAATCATGCATAATCATACACTCTCTCTAAACAATAGTGAATAAAAAATAGCCATTTCATTAAATAAACTTAAGAATATCTTAAACGATACCGATCTTACAATCAACTTTATTAATCTACATCTTAGATTTGGCACCAACACATTTTTTAGGCAAAGATAATGTTTGAGAAATATTAAATCAATACACGCTTCTCCATAATTCTGTGCAATAATAGTACGAGCTTGAAACATTTTCTATAATCAATTATAGTAACCACCATTACGGTAACGTGGGTTATAAAAATGAAATTTTACAATCGTGAACAAGAGTTGGCACAGCTTGAGCGACAAGAAATATTAAAAACAGATGGAAGTGTGATGACGGTACTGACCGGACGTCGCCGTATTGGTAAAACAGAGTTGGTTTTAGAGCATGTCAAAAATCATCGATTTTTATATTTGTTTATAACTCGAAAAAATGAACATTTATTATGCAATGATTTTGTAGCGTCGAT
Source organism: Gammaproteobacteria bacterium (assembly GCA_019752835.1). The sequence continues at coordinate 7,149 of JAIELR010000267.1, forward strand.
TAGAAAGGAATTTGATTTTCCAATATTAGGTGAAATTAAACGTTTTCCTGATCTCTTTAGACTTTTGCTTGAAATTAGCAAAACAGAACCGTTCACGCTTATTATTGATGAATTTCAAGATTTTTTCTATATCAATGATACTATCTATTCGGAAATACAAAAATATTGGGATTTAAATAAAAATAATTCTCATTTGCATGTTATTTTTGTGGGCTCAATTTACAGCTTGATGCATAAAATATTTCAAGATAAAAAAGAGCCCCTATTTGGTAGGGCTGACAAAATCATTCATTTAAATCCTTTTTCAATTAAAACTCTCGCTATGATTTTATCTGATCAAAAAGCATTTTCAGGTAAAAATTTATTTGATTTATATGTGATTACTGGAGGCTCGCCAAAGTATATCGATATTTTTTTGAAAAATAAGGCAACAACATTTAAGATGATGTTGGAGTGTATTTTTGAAAAAGATTCTTTATTTTTGCAGGAAGGGAAATATTTACTAATAGAAGCATTTGGAAAAGAATACAGTACTTATTTTTCAATTTTAGCACTCATCGCAAGTGGAAAAAACTCACGTAATGAGCTCAGTTCTTTTTTAGACAAAGACGTCGGTAGCTATTTACAGCGTCTAAGAGAAGACTATGCCATTATTAGTGTTATCAAACCTATTAACGCGCTTCCCAAAAATAGATTGCAGAAATATAAAATTAAAGATAATTTTTTATCTTTTTGGTTTCGGT
>JAIELR010000117.1 GCA_019752835.1 Gammaproteobacteria bacterium
GTGAGGGGTCCATGGAAGAAATGTTTTTTGTAGCACGGATGTCTCGTAGCCTGGATGTCTTGTAGCCTGGATGCAGCGCAGCGGAATCCGGGGAAATGTACCCTGCAAGATCTCTCACCCCGGATTCCGCTGCGCTGCATCCAGGCTACAAGACATTCAAACCACATAGGAAATAACTTAAATTTCCATCAAATCCTTCTCTTTATGAGTAAACACAACATCCGTTTCCGCAATAAATTTATCCGTTAATTTTTGGATGATATCTTGGCTGCGACGCTCTTCATCTTCACTAATAGTTTTATCTTTAAGCAAATTTTTTAATTGTCCGTTAGCATCACGACGAATATTACGAAGGCTCACTTTAGCGGCCTCGACTTCGCCTTTCAGAATTTTAATTAACTCTTTACGTCGCTCTTGCGTTAAAGCAGGCAAAGGAATGCGGATGGTATGACCACCAACACTCGAGGGATTTAAGCCCAAATTGGCCACTGAAATCGCTTTTTCTATCGGCGCCATCAAGTTTTTTTCCCATGGCGTCACTGTCAATGTACGCGCATCCGCAACAGCTACTGTCGCCACTTGCGATAAAGGAACATCATTACCAAAATAAGGAACACGAACCGGATCGAGCAAACCAGGACTCGCACGCCCAGTACGCAATTTACCGAGTGAATTATGCAAAGATTCAATACATTTTTTCATCGATGCTTCAGCGTGTTGCTGAATATCTTTCGTTTCCGTCATTTTTTCTCTCCTGAAACCAGTGTACCTTCATGAGCCCCAAAAATAATATTTTTCACGGCGTGTGCTTTGTCTAAGTTAAAAACCCGCAAAGGCATATTATGATCACGACACATACAAATTGCGGTTGAATCCATAACTTTTAAATCTTGCTCCAACACTTGCGTATAGGATAAATGATTATATCGCACCGCATCAGGATGCTTCATGGGATCGGCTGAATAAATACCATCAACTTTAGTCGCTTTAAGTAAAATATCCGCATCTATTTCTATGGCTCGCAAGCTTGCAGCAGAATCGGTGGTAAAAAAGGGATTGCCTGTGCCGGCAGAGAAAATAACAACCCGTCCATTTTCAAGATGGTAGATCGCTTTTCGTCGGTCATACGGATCAACAACACCGGTCATGGTAATCGCCGACATAATACGCGTCGGTATCGAAGCGGTTTCGAGCACATCACGAAAAGCTAAGGCATTCATGACGGTCGCCAACATTCCCATATAATCGCCGGTCACTCGACCCAAACCCGCTTCGGACAGGGCAGCACCACGAAATAAATTACCGCCACCAATGACCAACGCGACTTGAATACCTTCGGCACATAATTCCGCTATTTCAGTGACAATACGCCCTAAGACCTGGGGCGCAATACCAAATTGACTCTCACCCATGAGGGCTTCGCCGCTCATTTTGAGCAAGATACGTCGATAAAGTGGTTTTGTTTGCAGCATGTATGCTCCTAAGCTTGATACCTTGTTGCTGGCTGTTGTAGGGGTAGGCCCCCGTGCCTACCCAAAGACGGGCAACCACGGAGGGTTGCCCCTACAACAGCCAACAGCACGCCGAAAATTGAAGTGCGAAGAGTACAGTTATTTGCCTCGCGCCTGCGCCATTACCTCTTCAACGAAATTATCGACTTTTTTCGCAATACCTTCACCAACTTCAAAACGAATAAATTGAACTACTTGGGCATTCGCTTTTTTCAAGACAGCCCCCACTTTCATGTCGGGATCTTTAACGAAAGGTTGACCAACCAAGCTCACTTCATCAAGGAACTTCGTAATCCGGCCATTCACCATTTTGTCAATAATATCGCGAGGTTTACCACTTTCTGCTGCTTGAGCAATGAAAATGTCACGTTCTTTTGCAATCAATTCAGCCGATACTTGCTCAGGGGAGACAACTTCGGGACGGCTCGCTGCAATTTGCATCGCCATGTCTTTGCCTAACTCAACGCTTCCACCCTGTAATTCAACGAGCACACCAATACGGCTGCCATGTGAATAACTCGCAGCAATATGGTCAGTATGAATTAATCCAACACGGCGAATCGTAATATTTTCACCGATTTTTGCAATCAAATGCTGTCGTTTTATTTCGATACTTTCTGAATGACCTGCTTCATAAGGCAAATTGGATAAAGCAGCCACATCTGTTACTTTCGTTTCAAGTGCACGTTTTGCTACTTGTTGCGCAAATTGTTGAAAATCTTCAGCTCTCGCAACGAAATCAGTTTCAGAGTTAATTTCAGCCATTGCAGCGGTATGATTAGCGGCGTCTGTTTCAATCGCAATAATACCTTCAGCTGTGGTGTTGCCTTGTCTTTTGGCCGCTTTCGCAGCGCCTGATTTACGCATTGCTTCAATGGCTTTTTCAATATCGCCACCGGTTTCGGTCAATGCTCTTTTGCAATCCATCATCGGCGCATCGGTAAGAGCACGCAACTCGGCCACTAGGGCCGCAGTAATAGGTTTTGTATTATCTGACATAATAATATCCTTTAAAATAAACTTGGTAATAAAGAGGATCTTATGTAGGGGCAACCCCCCGTGGTTGCCCATATACGGGCAACCACGGGGGGTTGCCCCTACAGCAAAAGAGATTATTCTTTCTCTTCAACTGGTTTTTGACTTTCAGCGGCTTTTTGACCTTCAGCCATTTTTTGCTCTAAGGCAGGTGCAGGAATCGCTGCTGCAGCCGCTTCTCTCGCTTGAATGATAGTATCAGCAACAGAACGAGCGTAAAGGCGAATAGCACGCATAGCATCATCATTGCCTGGAATCATATAATCGACACCATCTGGCGTATTGTTGGTATCGACAATACCAATAACAGGAATGCCCAAACGGTTTGCTTCTTTCACAGCAATGTCTTCATGTCCCACGTCAATCACAAAAATGACATCGGGTAAACCATTCATAAACTTGATACCACCGATACTCAATTCTAATTTTTCTTTTTCACGCGTTAACATCAGCGCTTCTTTTTTCTTCAACATGTCGAAAGTACCATCTTGTGAAATTTTTTCGAGCTCGAACAAACGCTTAATAGACTGACGAATAGTACGGTAGTTCGTTAACATACCGCCTAACCAACGATGATTAACATAAGGCATGCCGCAACGTTGTGCTTCTTCTTTAATAATTTCTTGAGCAGCATATTTAGTGCCTACAAACAAGATTTTGCCGCCTTTATCCGCCCCAATACGGCCCACAAAATTGAGCGCATCGTTAAATAAAGGTTGGGTCAGTTCCAAATTAATAATATGGATATTGCTGTTGACACCATAGATGTAGGGCGCCATTTGTGGGTTCCAGTAACGGGTTTGGTGACCGTAGTGGATACCGGCTTGTAACATGTCACGCATAGTAACTTGCATTATAATAACTCCAGGGTTGTGCCTCCACTTGTCCCTCCTTTTCACCCTTTTTACTACTCACCCTTGAATCTGCGGCGTTGTTGCTGTCGACTCTCGCCGCCTCATGTACAGGAAGTACACTACGGCGGTTCGAGTCGACAGCGCCTAGCCGCAAATCCAATTGCGAGCAGTAAAATCTCTCTAGAGAGAACGGGCACCCAAAAAGGAGTGTCGACAAGTGTGTGTGGTTTATGCTTTAATGGGTCATATTAACTGACCCGAGCGTCGCCTTTATAACATAAAACTAAGCTGACTTCAAATACTATGGCTGTAACAATCAAGACTCAAGATGAAATCGCTAAAATGCGTGTCGCTGGCAAGCTAGCGGCTGAAGTGCTCGAAATGATAGGTCCTTATGTCAAGCCTGGCGTCACGACTGACGAGCTCAATACTATTTGCCACAATTATATTGTGAATGTGCAGCAGGCTATTCCTGCTCCATTGGATTATCGAGGATTTCCCAAATCGATCTGTACGTCCGTTAATCATCAAATTTGCCACGGCATTCCAGGTCCCAAGGCACTTAAAAGTGGCGATATTATCAATATTGATGTGACCGTTATTAAAGATGGTTATCACGGCGACACCAGCAAAATGTTTCTTGTCGGCGATAAGCCCAATATCCTTGGCCTACGCGTCTCAAAAATTGCTTATGAATGTATGATGCTGGGCATTGAACTGGTAAAACCTGGTAGGCAATTGGGTGATATCGGGGCTGTAATTCAAGAACATGCGGAGAAAAACCGTTTTTCAGTGGTCCGTGATTATTGTGGTCATGGCATTGGGCGTCAGTTTCATGAAGAACCACAAGTGTTGCATTACGGAACGCGCGGTAAGGGCATGGCTCTTCAGGCTGGTATGACGATCACTATTGAGCCGATGGTCAATGTGGGTAAATTTGAGACAAAACTATTACCCGATCATTGGACAGTAGTCACAAAAGATCACAGTTTATCGGCACAGTGGGAACATACGATACTGGTGACTGACACGGGGTATGAAATTTTGACCTTAAGGGACGAGGAAAAGGCAGGTTGGTTGTATAAATAAACCATGCAAAAAAAATCCATCCTAATCATCTATACCGGCGGCACCATAGGGATGGTAAAAACCCCTCAGGGCTATCAACCTATTCCGGGTTTATTAAAAAAACATATGGCCCAAATGCCTGAATGCAAGCATCCCGCCATGCCCCGCTACGATTTACTCGAATATGCTGAATTACTGGATTCCGCAGACACTTCTCCAAAAGATTGGAATACCATCGCACACGATATTGCCAGCCGCTATGAGCAGTATGATGCTTTTTTAGTGTTGCATGGTACTGACACCATGGCTTATACCGCCTCGGCCCTTTCCTTTTTATTTGAAAACCTCAGCAAACCCATCATTTTTACCGGCTCTCAAGTTCCCCTCGTCGAAGCACATACCGATGCGCGGGAAAATTTGATCAATGCGATGTTAATTGCGGGAAATTATGCGGTTCCTGAAGTCTGTGTGTTTTTTAATAATATCCTGCTACGCGGTAATCGCACTCGAAAAACCAATGCGTATGGATTTGATGCCTTTAGCTCGCCTAACTTCCCAACATTGGGCGAAGTCGGTATTACCATTTCGATTAAGTCCGATTTGCTTTTGCAGCCGAATCCAACCCTGACAATGCATAGTCAACCCGTGAAAAAACAAAAAATTGCCAAATTCTCCTTTTTCCCCGGCGCCGATCTTGATCTATTAGCCACCCTCATTGAGCAGCCCTTGCAAGCACTGATACTCGAAACCTATGGTGTGGGAAATGCGCCAGTGAAGCAAGCGCCACTGTTAAAATTACTTGAATCGGCCTATAAGAAAGACATTATCCTCCTCAATGCCACGCAGTGTCTCAAAGGTAGCGTCGATATGCAGAGTTATGCCACGGGGCAAGCCTTGGCAGAACGCGGCGTCATGAGTTGTTACGATATGACGCCGGAAAGTATTATTGCCAAATTGTATTATTTGTTAAGTCTATCCTCACTCGATACTGTAACGAGAAAAGCGCAATTTCAAACGTCGTTGCGAGGAGAGGTGAGTATAACGTAACAGGAATATTTCGTCGCCCGGATGTCTCGTAGCCTGGATGCAGCGCAGCGCAATCCGGGACTGATCTATTTTATCACCTCCGGTCCCGGATTGCGCTGCGCTGCATCCAGGCTACAAAAACGTTTGTCACTTCTATAAGCTAAGTTCCCATGGTATTATTGGCATCGAATTATTTCTTATAAACCGGATTATTATTAGTGACGAAAAAACCACTACACTTCTTAACACGTTTCATCGTTTTGAGCCTTGCTGGGCTTATGTTATTACCCGCCGTTATTTTTGCCGACAATAACGATAATAATATGCCCCCTCAATACAATAATAATAATGCCTCTGGTCGCCTGTGGAATTTGCAAAATGCCGATATTCAACAGGTTGCGGCTGAAGTCTCCCGTGAAACAGGCAAGAATTTTTTAATAGACCCTCGTGTTTCAGGCAAAATCAGCATCATCTCCACGACCCCCATCTCGGGCGATGAAGTGTACCAAATGTTTTTATCCATGCTGCAGGTGCTGGGTTATACTATCGTGCCTTCCGGTCAAGTCTATAAAATCATCCCTGCCTCCGGCAGTGCCAGTCAAAATATCCCTATTGCGACTCGTAACAATCCAGGACAAGGCGCCGAAATGGTGGTTCGCGTCATCCCTATCCGAAATGTTTCTGCCAGTAAATTAGTCCCTATTTTGCGCCCACTTATCCCTGATACCGGCGGAATCTCAGCCTATTTCCCAGCAAACACCTTGATTATTACCAGTTCCGCCGACAATATTTCTCATTTAATCAGCGTTATTCAAAGTTTGGACCAAGCTGATACCACACACATTGAAGTAATTCCGCTGCAAAATGCCACTGCCAGCGACGTCGTTTCTATTTTAACCTCGATGGAGCCTGACTCGTCGGATGAATCTCATGTGACCCTCGCAGCCGATGAACACACCAATAGCATCTTAATTAGTGGTGACGCACAAGGGCGCACGAAAATGCGGCAATTAATTGCTCGTTTGGATATGCCGCCGCCCCCTGGATTTGAAGGAAATACACGCGTATTTTATTTACATTATTTAAAAGCCGCTAAAATTGCACCGGTGTTATCCAAGGTTGCTCAAAGTGATTCCGCCAACGCAGGAAGTGCCAAAGATGGCACAACCAGTCATATTAATATTCAGGCCGAACCCACAACCAACTCGCTGATTGTGACAGCTCCCCCCGCCATTATGCGTAACCTGCAAACGGTCATTAGCCAGTTAGATATTCGACCTGCACAAGTTTTAGTGGAAGCTGCGATTGTTGAAATTGATGAGGGCACTTTAAAACAATTAGGCGTTCAATGGGGAACGATTAATACCGAGTCCAGCTCCACATCCAGTTCTACTTCAAGCAGTAGTAATTCCGGTGAAGTTGACACGACAGGAGGCGCTAATATCAGCCGAGGAACCTTACCCACGGGTTATAACGAAGGTGTTGGCGTCATTAAGAGCGGAAATTTCCGTGAAATTATTACCATGCTGCAGCAAAGTCAAAGTACTGACATTTTATCCACGCCCTCCCTTGTTGTGTTGGATAATCAAACGGCTAAAATTGACGTAGGCAAAACGCTCTCAATTCAAACCGGATCTTACTCAAGCACTGATAGCACCAGCACCGTTGAGCCCTTTGATACTTTTGATCGTCAACAAATTGGTTTGCACCTCTATGTGACGCCCCAAATCAATCGCGGCGATGCGGTCCAGTTAAAAATTGATCAGGGAAATGAGACACTTCAAGATCCGCTCAATCCCACCACAACGCCAGTCACCAACAACTCAGGCATAAAAACGACGGTGTTAGTCAATACCGGCGATGTTTTGGTTCTAGGTGGTTTAATCAGTGACAATCAACAAGCAGGCGAGACAAAAATACCGCTAGTCGGCGATATTCCAGGTATAGGCAAGCTATTTCAATATCACACCAATACCAATGTGAAAAAGAATTTAATGGTCTTTTTAAAGCCTATCATCCTTTATGATCAACAGAACAGCGTCGACGTTACCAATGGTAAGTATGATTTTATGCGCAATCAACAAATACGTTGGAACAATGGAGACCCCATACAACCAACCAATACCTTGCCACAATCATCGACTGTGGTCACGTTACCGAAACCGTTTGCAGGCCCGGGGATGGCGGGGGTTAAGTAGCCCGGATGCAGCGCTCGTAAGGTGAAAAAACAACGGAGTCCATATATGACGCCGTTGTTTTTTCACCTTACAAGCGCTGCGCTGCATCCAGGCTACGAGACATTCGCTCTAATCATGTCCTGGGCAACAAGCACCCTCTACATGCACATGATCTTTGCCTAAATATTTACAGAACGTCCAACTGTATCCAT
>JAIELR010000065.1 GCA_019752835.1 Gammaproteobacteria bacterium
TTCTCTCAGCTGCCGCAGGGCTGTCGGTTTTAATGGCTTTAATTAGAGGCCTAGGCCGCAGTGAAACGAAAAATTTGGGCAATTTTTGGCAAGATACTGTACGAGGTGTTTTGTATATTCTTCTCCCCTTATCCTTGCTCATCAGCGGCCTCCTCGTTGCACAAGGTGTGCCACAAAATATAAAAGCCTATCAAACGACCCATACTCTCCAATCGACGTCAAATCAACCAACACAGGTGATTCCGATGGGGCCGGTTGCGTCCCAAGTAGCTATAAAACAACTGGGGACAAATGGCGGTGGTTTTTTTAATACTAACAGCGCACACCCGTTTGAAAACCCTACTCCTTTTAGCAACTTTATCGAGCTATTAGCCATTTTGCTTATTCCTGCCGCTCTTTGTTATACCTATGGCAGTATGATCAATGACAAGCGTCAGGGTTGGGCTGTGTTAATCGCCATGCTACTTATTTTCGTGCCCGTTACTTTTAGCGTTGTTGCAGCAGAACAGGCGGGCAATCCGACCTTAACACAGCTTGGGGTATTGAACGCACCTCAACCAGGATTGTATTCGGGTGGAAACATGGAAGGTAAAGAGACCCGTTTTGGTATTACAGATTCTGGACTATGGGCCAGTGCAACAACAGCAACGTCGAATGGATCCGTCAACTCCATGCATGACTCCTATATGCCCATCAGTGGATTTTTGATACTGGTTCTCATGCATTTTGGTGAGGTTATCTTTGGCGGTGTAGGATCTGGTTTATATGGCATGTTAATGCTGATCATTATTACCGTTTTTGTAGCAGGCTTAATGGTCGGACGAACGCCTGAGTTTTTAGGTAAAAAAATCGAGCCCTATGAAATGAAAATGGCCGTCATTGCTGTTTTAGTGATGCCGTTAACCGTATTACTCTTTACGGCGATCGCGGTTCTCATGGCAGCCGGTACCGCGGCCATGGGCAACCCTGGCGCGCAAGGCTTTACGGAAGTACTTTATGCCTTTACCTCAATGGCCAATAATAATGGCAGTGCTTTCGGCGGCTTAAATGCAAGTACTCCTTTTTATACGCTTTCAGGAACACTGGTGATGTTTCTGGGGCGATATGGCATTGCGATTCCTGTACTAGCCTTGGCGGGCTCACTGGTCAAAAAGAAAAAAATCCCTATTGGCGCAGGAACACTCCGCACGCATACGCCACTTTTCGTCGTTTTACTGATAGGTACCACCATTATTTTAGGTGTATTGTCTTTTTTACCTGCTTTAGCATTAGGCCCTATTGTCGAACAATTAACACTTTGGGGGTAGTTTAGAACGTGTCAGAATTACAAAAGAAAAAACAGTGGAATAGCAGCATCATCAAAATAGCGCTTAAAGATGCGTTTATGAAACTGACGCCACAACATCAATTACATAACCCTGTGATGTTTTGCGTCTATATAGGTTCTATCATTACATCGGTGCTTTATATACAAACTTTTTTTGGAAAAGGCGATGAGGATGCGCATTTCATCTTGAGTATTAGCTTGTGGCTGTGGTTTACCGTCATTTTTGCCAATTTTGCTGAAGCAATGGCCGAAGGCCGCGGCAAAGCACAAGCACAAAGTTTACGGCAGTCGCGTCGTGACATTCAAGCAAAAAAATTAGCGCACCCCAAGCGCACAGCAACAATAACCCTCACACCTTCAGCCGATTTAGCGGTGGATGATGTTGTACTTGTTGAAGCAGGTGATTTTATTCCCAGTGATGGGGAGGTCATAGAGGGCATCGCCTCGGTAAATGAAAGTGCCATTACCGGTGAAAGCGCACCGGTTATTCGCGAGAGTGGTGGCGATCGTTGTGCTGTCACTGGCGGAACACAAGTTATCTCAGATTGGATACTTGTTCGCATCACTGCCAGCATGGGTGAAACTTTTTTGGACCATATGATTTCGATGGTCGAAGGGGCAAAACGTCAAAAAACGCCGAATGAAATCGCCTTAAGCATTTTATTAATTGCATTAACTTTTGTTTTTTTCCTTGTTTGTGTCTCACTTTATCCTTTTTCAGTGTATGCAGTGGCAAGCACGGGTCTCGGAAAAGTGGTGAGTATCACGGCCCTAATTGCCTTGTTTGTCTGCTTAGCCCCCACCACCATTGGGGGGTTATTATCCGCGATTGGCATTGCCGGTATGGATCGCATGATACAAGCCAATGTCATTGCATTATCGGGTCAAGCCGTTGAAGCCGCGGGTGATGTGGATGTATTAATCCTTGATAAAACTGGCACCATTACGCTGGGTAATCGACAAGCTACTGAATTTATTCCAGCGGAGGGTGTCTCTATGGAAACCTTGGCCGATGCCGCTCAATTGGCCTCTCTCGCGGACGAAACACCTGAGGGTCGAAGCATCGTTATTTTAGCCAAACAAAAATACAATTTACGTGGCCGTGAGCTAGCTGAGCTTAATGCGACCTTTATTCCGTTTACCGCTCAGACGAGGATGAGCGGCGCCAATATAGCCGGGAGACAAATTCGAAAAGGCGCAGCCCAAGCCATTGAATCCTATTTACAAACCATGGGAGGCGTGTTTCCTGACTCTATCCATAAAAGTGTGGAAGCCATCGCACGGCAAGGCGGAACCCCTATTGTGGTTACGGACGGAAATGTTGCGCTCGGTGTTATTCATCTGAAAGATATTATCAAAGGGGGCATACGAGAACGCTTCGTGCAATTACGCCAAATGGGGATTAAAACCATTATGGTCACCGGCGATAATCCATTAACGGCGGCAGCCATTGGTGTGGAAGCGGGTGTCGATGATTTTTTAGCAAACGCCAAGCCTGAAGATAAACTCACCTTGATTCGACGGCTCCAAGCCGAGGGACATTTAGTTGCGATGACCGGCGATGGCACTAATGATGCCCCTGCCCTCGCCCAGGCAGACGTGGCGGTTGCGATGAATACCGGTACTCAAGCAGCCAAAGAAGCCGGCAACTTGGTTGATCTTGACTCCAACCCGACTAAGCTGATTGAGGTGGTTGAAATTGGAAAGCAATTATTGATCACTCGAGGGGCTTTGACGACGTGGAGTATCGCGAATGATGTGGCAAAATATTTTGCTATTTTGCCTGCAGCGTTTGCAACAACGTATCCAGCGCTAGCCGCTTTGAATATCATGCATTTGTCGACGCCTCAACATGCTATTTTGGCTGCCGTCATTTTTAATGCGCTCATCATTGTGTTTCTCATTCCACTGGCCTTGCGCGGCGTTCGTTATAAAGCCTTATCCGCTGAACGTCTGTTGCGTAGAAATGTACTTGTTTATGGTTTGGGTGGTTTGATTGTACCATTTATTGCGATCAAAGTAATTGATTTGTTGTTGGTGTATTTGTAAAAACATTGTCGAAACAATTAACTTTTGCATAGATGTATGGAATGGTACGAAATAGTATTTTCTTGATATCATCAGTGAGAATACAAAAAATCTCGTCGTCATTTCGTGCAGACGCCGCGGGGAGTGATAAATCAGACAGGAAAGAAACATTAGAAGAAGGATTTGGAAATTGCTTATCGTTAAACAAATAAAATCTGCGTTTCTATTACTATTGCTCATGACCCTACTCACCGGTTTGATCTATCCCCTTGTAGTCACCCTCTTTGCCCAACTTGTTTTTCCCTGGAAAGCAAATGGAAGTCTAATAAGCAACCAAGGTAACATAATGGGTTCGGCGTTAATTGGTCAAGAATTTACTGGGCCTAACTATTTTTGGTCGAGACCATCAGCGACACTACCCTTCGCCTATAATGCAGGAAGCTCTGGGGCATCTAATCTTGGCCCAACGAATCCACTTTTATTGAGCGCTGTTAATAACAGAATCGCACAATTAAAAAAGGCTGATCCGGATAATACACTTGGTATTCCCATTGATTTGGTTACGGCATCAGGTAGTGGATTGGATCCTGATATCAGTCCTTATGCAGCGCTTTATCAAGTTCATCGCATTGCAGTAGCACGTAACTTACCTGAAACAACGCTTCAAACGTTAATCATGACAATGACTCAATCGCGAAGCTTGTTTTTGTTAGGGGAACCGCGAGTGAATGTATTGAAATTAAACTTAGCTTTGGATGGTTTGGGAAATACAGGAACGTAGCCCGTGTCTCGTAGCCTGGATGGAGCGCAGCGGAATCCGGGACAAGGAACCCTGTTAAATGTCATTCCCCGGATTCCGCTGCGCTCCATCCAGGCTACGCTCCATCCAGGCTACGAAATCATTAACGATTGAGGGAAATGCCCATGCCAAACCAACAACGCCCTGACCCAGAAGCATTACTACAACGTGTACAGAGTGAAGAAAGAGAAGCCTCACAGGGTAAACTTAAAATTTATTTGGGTGCTGCACCAGGGGTAGGGAAAACTTATACGATGCTGCAAGATGCCATCGAAAAACTATCCCAAGGTCTCGATATTGTTGTGGGGGTCGTTGAATCACATGGCCGCAAAGAAATCCAAGCCCTGATAAGTCGTTTTGACATTTTACCTCGCAAAGATATTGAGTATCGCGATAGAACACTCCAGGAATTCGATTTAGATGCCGCTATCAAACGCAATCCCGGATTGATTTTGATGGATGAAATGGCTCATACCAACGCCCCAGGTTTGCAGCATGAAAAACGTTGGCAAGACATTAAAGAGTTACTTGACCGCGGACTGGATGTTTATACCACCCTGAATGTGCAACACATTGAAAGTTTGAATGATATTATCCTGCAAATTACCAATATCACCGTAAAAGAAACCGTTCCTGACTCCATGCTGGAAATAGCTCATACAATAGAGTTGGTTGATTTGCCGCCCGATGATCTTTTAAGACGGCTTGAAGAAGGAAAAGTATATTTTCCCAAACAGGCTGAGCTTGCGCGCGAATCTTTTTTTCGTATGGGAAACTTAATCGCGTTGCGCGAACTTGCCTTGCGTATCACAGCGGAGCGAGTAGGCACTGATGTTTTACTCTATCGACATGATCAAGGAATTAGACGTATCTGGCCAACGAAAGAAAAAATTTTGGTATGCGTTGGACATCATACCGGCTCAGCCCGACTGATTCGAGCGGCTAAGCGCATGGCGGTCAATTTGCAAGCGGAATGGATGGCTATTTATGTTGACTCTGCACGATTCAGAACCTCTGAAGAAAAGCGTAAGATAGCCATACAAAATTTATCCCTAGCTGGACGTTTGGGGGCACAAACGCATATTTTAACAGGTTTAGACCTTGTTAAAGAAATCATGGATTTTGCTCACGAAAAAAATATAACTCAAATTATTGTGGGCAAAGAAATTCGTCCGCGATGGCGCGGCCTATTTATGCGAAGTTTAGCGGATGAAGTCGTACGCCAAAGTGGCGAAATTGATGTTTACATCATGACACGGGAAGTTAATCGATCTAAACGAAAACCAGTCTCGTATTCTCATCCAACAATACCCTGGAACATTTATGGTTATGCACTGGGTATCATTGGGGTCATTACAGGTATTGGTCTCCTGATTCAGGGTTATGTATCGGACGCCAATGTGATCATGCTCTATTTGTTTGGTGTAATTCTTATCGCTTTATTCGGACAACTCGCTCCTGCCGTTATTGGCTCATTATTGAGCGTTATCGCTTATGCCGTGTTCTTTGTTCCACCTCATTTTAGTTTCAGTATTGCCAATATCCAATATGATATTACCCTTACGGTAATGCTAATTAGTACCCTACTCATTAGTCAATTAACCGTTATCTCACGCCGCCAGGCACTGGAGGCTCGCCTTGCCGAACAACGAGCAAGTACGTTGTATACGCTCAGTCATAAATTGGCTAGCTTACGAGGGGTTGATAAGATTATTGACGCTGCAACCCAGTATCTTTCAGAGATTTTTAATGCAAATACACTTATTTTATTACCCAAAGAGCATCATCTCATCATACGAGGGGAGGCTGAAAAAAAAGACTTGTTAAGTGAAAAAGAACAGGCGGTTGCTCAATGGGTCTATGAGCTTGGCCAACGCGCGGGCATAGGAACCGATAACCTCCCTTCGTCAGAAGCCCTCTATGTACCCTTGTTAGCCTTACAAGGTACTATTGGTGTCCTAAGAGTTAAACCAGCTAAACAACTGCTCACCTATGAACAACTCCACCTACTTGAGGCATGTGCAAATCAAATTGCTCTCGCTATTGAGGTCGATCGCTTGCAAGACAAACGAAAAAAATCAGAATGGGAGTTTGAAACAAGGCAAACACGCCATGCACTATTACAATCAGTCTCTCGTGATTTGGATTTTTCCTTGGTGAAAGTTAAAGCAGCGACAAGTAGGCTCTTGAAAGAGAGGGCGCAATTGGGTCATAAATTGAGCACCGAATTAATTGAGAATATTTATGTTGAATCCGAAGAAATCAGCCACTTGATTAATAACTTGTTGCAAATAAGCCACTTGGAAACAGAAAGGCTTGCGTTGAAAAAAGAATCCCATTCGCTACATGATATTGTTACTATTGTGATTGACTTATCCTGTCAAAAATTAACTAAAAAAGAGATTAAACTTAATATTCCAGAAAAATTGCCTAATACCCTCGTCGATAAAGCATTAATCCAAGAAGTTTTTTTAAACTTAATTGATAATGCGGTTAAATTTTCAACCACTGAAACGCCCATCCTCATCAATATTGTCGGTGAGAACGATAAAATTATCACCAGCGTAGAAGATCAGGGTATAGGTATCGCACCCGACGAAGTTAATAAGTTATTTGATAAATTTTATCGTGGTCGGATGACAACGACTCAGCGAGGGGTTGGCTTGGGTTTAACCATTTGTCGCATGATTATTGAAGCGCATGGTGGTAAGATATGGGCTCAAAACAGAAATACGGGCGGCGCTGTTTTTTACTTTAGTCTGCCTGTTGTAAAGTAGCCTGGATTGTAGGGGCAACCCCCCGTGGTTGCCCAAAGACGGGCGGCCACGGGGGGCCCGCCCCTACAACAGCCTTCGTGCGTAATGATGAGGTGCTTTTACCCGGATTGCGCTGCGCTTCATCCGGGCTACGGTATGATTATTTTAGGAGTCCATGAATTGCCACAATTAGAAACCAATCTCATCTGGGTTGATCTTGAAATGACAGGATTAAACCCACAAACCGATCGTATTATTGAAATCGCCACAATAGTCACCGATGCTCAGTTAAATTTGATTGCAGAAGGCCCAGTGTTTGCGATATTTCAACCAGATGTGGTTTTATCAACCATGGATAGTTGGAATGTAAAACATCATAATGAATCGGGTTTAATCAAGCGCGTTAAAGAAAGCAAAATCACCGAAGAGGAGGCCTCTCGCTTGACCCTCGATTTTATAAAACAATATGTTCCTGAAAAAACATCTCCTCTTTGTGGCAACAGTGTTTGTCAAGATAAGCGCTTTTTGGCGCTACATATGCCTGTGCTAGATCAATATTTTCATTATCGTTTAATTGATGTGAGTACATTGAAAGAGTTGATGATGCGCTGGCGACCTGATTTAAAAGAGGGATTCAAAAAAGCATCAAAGCATCAGGCGTTGGATGATATTCGAGAATCGATTGAGGAGTTGAAGTATTATCGGGAGCATTTTATTCGGTGGGAGAAGGAGGGTTAATGCAGGGAGAATCCACTGGTGTTTTTTTAAACAGCGTAGCCCATGTCTGGAAATACTCTGGTATTTTTTAAACAGTGTAGCCCGTATTAAAGCTATCAAGTAGCCCTAAGTTTTGCTTGATATATTGCAAATAAAGTCGTCATTCCGTACGGAGGCCGCGTGCATAGGG
>JAIELR010000102.1 GCA_019752835.1 Gammaproteobacteria bacterium
GTCCAACCAGAGAATCTCATCTTTTTTGTTGAGATGGGTGAAACTGTGCTCGATGCGGCTTTACGCCAAGGCTTTAATTTTAGCTATGGCTGCCAACAAGGCGCATGCGGAACCTGCGCCGCTAAATTGGTAGAGGGCAAGATAAGTTATCCCGGCATCGATCCCATAGGTCTCGAAGACCATGAAGCAGATGAGAATTTTATCCTGCTTTGCGGAGCGGTGCCCGAGTCTGATATCGTACTTCGTCACGCCGGGGTCACCGCCCCTTGGCAATTTCCGGTAAAAAAAATAAATTATCGCGTCACTAGCGTAAATACGTTAAGCCCGACCGTGGTACAGGTTTTGCTTGAACCGACGGACGCTGATTTTATTCACTTTCAAGCGGGTCAATATGTTCAAGTTCATACCAAAAACAATGAATCTCGGCCTTTTTCAATTGCCAACGCACCAACGAGCGACAATAAAATTGAATTGCATATACGGCATACCGACGATAATGCGTTTTCAACCGAATTATTAAGCCTCATTACCAATAAACAACCCATAGAGCTCGAAGGTCCCTTTGGACACTGCGTTTATCGAACCGGTTTATCATATCCACTTATTTTTATTGCAGGCGGCACTGGCTTTGCCCATACAAAAGCTATTATTGAACAAACCATTTTATCGGCACCCGACACCCCCATGCATTTATTTTGGGGCGCCAAAACGGCTGATGATCTTTATATGAACCATCTTCCCCTAGAGTGGCAAAAAAATCTCACTAATTTTCACTATACACCCACCCTCTCAAAATCCGATGGTAGTTTCAATTGGGAAGGACATACCGTATCGCTCCCCACATTGATGACGACACTCTATCCGGATTTGACGGGAAAACTTATCTATACCAGCGGCCCGCTTCCGCTAGTGCAAGATACCATAGAGCAAGGGAAAGCCCACGGACTCAAGACGGCCTATTTTTTCTCCGATCTCATGCCCCCCTGTAACCCCTTATCAAAAGAGGAGTGCTCCTAATGATAAAATTGATCTCCACACTCCGGATGCATTTGCTGTTTATTGTATTGCTCAATGTCATGTATATAATGGTTGACATATTTCGTCCCCAACAGCTTGATAGCGACTGGTTCTTTTTATATATGGCCGTATGTATTTTTATTTATCTGGCCGCAGGCTGGGTAGTCATGCATGAAATTGGGAAGCGTCGATTGGCGGTTCTCGCTGGGTTAATTGTCTTTTTGGCTGGTTATATCATTCAAATTATGGGGTTATTCGTTGTTCTTCCTTTGATAAAAAATTATTCTTGGAGCTCAACACTCACCGCCTTGTTAAAATTTATACATTATGGTGTATACTATGCGCTTATTGCACTCATGCTCGCCCTTATTGGCACACATCTTTGCAGTCAATATCAACGGCATAAAAAAAGTCCCTCTAAAAAACAACACTGAAAGGCAGTTTCGCAAATGACAGATAATCACGAAAAACATAATCATACTAAGGGCAAAGCTTGCGGACATGGGCATGATGCTCACGATCACAGCAGTCATAGCCACGCAGGCCACAGTCATGCCGGACACGGGCACGCTGGCCATAGCCACGCACCTGCGAACTTTAATATGGCGTTTGCTTTGGCAACGGGTCTTAATCTCTTATTTACGTTTATTGAAGCCGGGTACGCGATTTATGCTCATTCGATGAGTCTGTTGGCTGATGCGGGCCATAATTTAGGCGACGTTATTGGATTGGTCTTTGCATGGGTCGCAAGTTGGTTACTCACCAAAGCCGCCACTGAACGCTACAGTTATGGCTATAAGCGCACCTCTATTCTTGCGTCGATCATGAACGCCTTTTTGTTGGTTGCCGCCTCGGCGATCATTGCTTATGAGTCAGTCATTAAGCTGTTCCATCCGACCATCGTCGATGAAAAAGTCGTTATTATCGTCGCGGTAATTGGGATATTCATCAATGGCGGCACCGCCCTCCTATTTATGCGTGGTCAAAAAGACGACCTCAATATTAAAGGTGCTTACCTCCATCTCGCTGCCGATGCACTAATCTCGATAGGCGTAGTTATCGCCGGAACGATTGTCATGTTTACGCATCTTTATTGGGTCGACCCATTAGTTGGTTTGGCCATTGTCGTGACTATCGTTTTAGGAACCTGGCAATTACTTCGTCAGTCACTCAATTTGTTACTGGATGCCGTACCGCATAATGTTAATTATTCCGGTGTAAATAATTATTTGTCGAAATTAGTCGGCGTGAGTGAGGTCCATGATTTGCACATTTGGGGCTTGAGTACCAGAGAATCAGCTCTGACGGCGCATTTAGTGATGCCTGAAGCCACCCTATCGGATGAAGATTACGTTAAAATTAACCATGATTTAAAAACCGATTTTAATATTAATCATGTGACTATACAGGTTGAAAAAGGCAGTGATGAGCACCAGTGTAAATTGCAGGAGAGTTGTTAGTAGAACACGCATCACATTATATGTAATGTAGCCCGGATGAAGCGCAGCGCAATCCGGGAGACATGCCTAAAAGATGAACTCAGGCTCTGCATATGTAATGTAGCCCGGATGAAGCGCAGCGCAATCCGGGACATGCCTAAAAGATGAACTCAGGCTCTGCTGCGCTTTTCATCACCCATTAGATTCTGGCTAATTTCAAGTTAATATAAATACCCTACTCAGAGGTAACTCCCATGAATATAAACGACATCCTTGAAAATCTCCAAATCACGTTCCAAATGACCATCAGCCCTGAAGAGCTTGAGTCAAAAATTGGGAATTTATACAATCAATTAGAAATTGAAAAAATACGACTAGAAACACAGAAAGAAGCATTTAATAAATCAAACGACAACTCGCGCGATGAGAATATCGAGAAAAATAAGTATGCTCGTACACAGTTAGCGATCAAGAAAAAAGACACTAATGCTGCACTTATACTTGTCAGACGCTGGGTACAGCTTGCACCGCAGATAAAGGCAATGTTGGAGAAACTTTCTAGTGATAATTACCTTTCAAAAATAGATCGTTTTATAAACAGCCATGCCTCATCCATTCAAGATGTAGAGATCATTTTCCCCCATTTAAATGCCGAGATTCCTGACTTAATCACTAAAATACCCTTAGAAAAACGAAATATTCGCGTAAACCTTAGAGAGAAAAAAACCTCGATAATTGACGATTTTAAGCGAATCAATACCGGACTTCTACGAGACGAATTAGAACTTAACGAGAACGCAAATAGTGCAGATCTAGTTAAATTTGTAGCTAAAGGTGCAGATATCGATACGAAAAACAGTAATGATTTGACAATAATACATATTCTTGCAGCAAATAAAGACGTCGCAAGAATGGAAGAGTTACTAAGAATATTCACTCTCGATTTTAATCCCGATGACACGGTTTCGCCGCTATTCTTTGCTGAAGGCGTTGACATGATCCAGCTCATCGTCTCGCATGGCGGCAATCTTCTGGCCACTGCTATACCTGCAGGAAAAGAAACAGAAATAACAGCCCTCGATTTTTTGATTAATTCAAAAAAGGCAAACGCCGAACAACTACTTGCCGCCGAACTTAACAAAACCCCGATTGCTAAAGAAAATGAGAATGGAATTGAGAAACAAGCCATTGAGGTAAATTTTGAGATACTCAGACAGCTCTACCAAAAAATAGGAAAAAGTGCTCTACCTATTAAAGGAACGATCTCTCACGCCACCCTAGCACATATGTGTGTCCTAAAATTAAATGCTGAACTCAGTCAATCCACGCTTACCACCGAGGATATCAATTGGTTATTTCAAGAATTTATACAAAAATGGGAGTTCCAAGTCATTCTGGACAGTAATCTTGAACTATCCGATGAGAGTGGGAAAACTGCACGCAGTTTGATGCTTCGGAATATGAAAAAAATCTATAAGCTCTGTTTACAAATGAAACGCCAAGTAACAAATGTTGACGAATTGAGCAAGCAGCTAGAAGACCAGCTAGATCGAAAAATGGCCGCGGATACTTCTAAAATCACAGACTTAATCACGCGAGGCGCCCGCGCAAATACACGAACAAATGAGGGTTGGACAGCCGTTCATGCAGCAGCCGCATTGGGTGCTGTATCGCTCATTAAAATACTGGCGCTTAAAAGCATTGATTGTAACGTTCGCACAGGAAATCTCGAAACTAAGTCAAATAAAAAGAAAGGGTTTTTCAAGAAGAAAACAGAGGTAAATGATACGGGTTGGCGACCTCTGGAACGCGCGCCCACTATCGAGACCATCTTAGCCTTAGTAGAGGCCGGTGCTAATTTGCATGAGAAAAATGCGCAAAGAAAAACTCTCTGGTCTGTATTAGGAGGCACAATTATCAAAAAAACGCATGCCACAGATCTTTTAACCGCCATTTTAATGAGCGAAAAAGCTGATGAACGTGATGAATCGATAAAGGCGCTTATAAAATTGGGTGCCGTTGTGGCAGAAGCAGAACAAAAATCTGGTAAACGTCTCCCAGAAAAAAACTTTGCCACCAAATTGTTCTCACCTAATAAATCTAATCAGCCCTCCATGGAGAGCTTAAAACATGACATTAATAATGAAGCCCATTTTTTTGAAAAAACAGGTGTAAAAACCCGTTGGGACCATTTTATTGAGGCAAACGTCATTACCCAAGAAAGTGCCGCAGAAATACTGTCTATTGCGCTTGATACGGCGCCCAGTTGCGATCTTGATTTGATCAAAAAAATTCTTAACACGTTTACACTCGACATTAACACCGTAGGCAAGATTTCTGGCTGGACAGTCGTTCACGCCGCTGCTCAAGCCGGTGACTTTACATACATTAATGAGCTAGTTAAAAAAGGTGCTGATGTTAATCATAAAAAAGCCATAGATGGCAGCCTCCCACCTTTATGCTGTGCAGCAGACGCCAATACTGTAATAACCCTTCTAGCAGCGGGTGCTAAACCTGGACTCACTAATACCGAAACTAAAGACACAAAACTGGCTGGTGCTGAGCCTAATATCCGTGACACTGAGATTAAGTACAAAAAAAATGCGCCACTAAAACCGTTAAGTTTCCTTATCTTAAAGCAAATTATCAAGCATGCAAAAGACGCCAGCGATGTACTCGCACTGCTACTAGATAAAAAAGATTGCGATCTCGAATTAGTCGAGGAGCTTATTAATCTCGGCGCAGACCTTAATATTCGAGGGAAACAATCAGGCTTCAGTGCAGTCCATATTGCCGCAATTCAAGACCTGCCTTCTTTTTTGCATTTGTTCGCTGAAAAAGGCGCTCACGTTAACTCACTCCCTGCTGACAAAAACCCACCGCCTCTGAGCTATGCGAAAAGCGTTAAGGCCGTAGAAATATTGATAAAAAACAAGGCAGACATTACGTGGAAAACCAACAACGATAACAGCACATTGGAGCTAAATGATAGGCATAACAACGTAACAGAGGTCAACCATGATAGTGCAGGCTCATTTGATAAAGTCATACAACGCATCAATATGACGCCTGCTCAAAAAACAAGCCTGTTGTGCACGGTGCTTGATATGGAACCATCCGACCCCATCACCATTAGACACTTGATTTTTGCTGGCGCCGAGGTGGACACCAAAGGTAAGGTATCCAAACTATGTGCGTTGCATATTGCAGCACAAAGAGGCGATACCACCCTGATAGAAATACTTCAGGCCAAGGGCGCTGACGTTAACCTTACTGCACCGAATGGCGAACCACCCTTATTTTTAGCTAAGAATGTGCCAACTCTCATTGCTCTGCTTGAGGCTGACGTTTCCCATGAAGCTAAATTCAAAAATAAAGACTTTTTAACACACTTGCGTATCAAGCCAGCACAAATAAATGCCTTACTAGAACATGAGCTTGGCAAAGCTGAGAAGGCGAAACTGCCGCTTATTGAGTTTTATCTCGGGCACAAGGCAAATATAAAGGCCACAAGCGCCTCGGGTCATACCATTATGCATATTGCTGCCTACCACAATAGGATGGATTTAATTGAAAAATGTCTGAAAGCAGGTATGGATATCAATTGTAGCCCGTCACTCCTGTGCATGACGACAGATATCGACACTATAAATAAGTTGATTCGATTAGGGATTAGTGTGACGCGGCGTGACTTTTTTCAAGATCTTATATTAAAGGGATTAATGGATAATAATATTATAAACCAAGACAATGTTTACAGCGTATTAGTCGCCTTACTTGAGGCTCCAATACTCGATATGCTTGCTATTAAGCACTTGAGCGAGTTCGGCGCTGTTCCCAATACGCAAGCAGTCACTGATGCCCTATGTCGTTTGCTCGACAGCGGAGAAAACCCCGATCGTTCGCTGATTAGGCTCCTTATTGATATAGGTGCTAGTGCCGATGCGCAGGGTAATCGCTCAGGCCGAACAGCCACTCATGTTGCCGCTCGTAATGATGATACTAAATTGCTTTCTTATCTCGCAAAAAAAGGTGCAAACTTTAATCGTGCGCTCACTAGCACTGGCTTTCCCCCTATATTTATTGCAAAAGGCTTTGAAACCGTAAAAAAACTGCTTCGAGGAGATGCGGCTCTTTCCTATACGGCTAACGACTGGAATGCGTTGACCTATCTTCAACGCGCGAAGAAAATTACCGCAAACAATGCATCTGAAATATTAGGTATCGTGATGGATCAAAAGGGTACTCCCGATATTCAATCGATCAAGAGGCTGATTGAATTTTCTAACGCTGTCGATATATTTTATACCCTCGGAGAAAAATCCAAACAAACACTCGCCCATGTCGCCGCTAAAGCAGAGGACGGTGAATATATCAAGCAACTTGCAGAATACGGGCTGCTGGATGATCCAAACAAGGCGTCTGAAATATTAGCGATAGTCTTAGATTGGGACGAGACTAATATCGATCTTATTAAAGCTCTCATCACACTATACGATGCCAATCCTTCTACAAAAGGTCCTCGTTACGGTCGGACCGCAGTTCATGCCGCAGCACTGTGTGACGACGACACATTCATTGAAGAGCTTGCTGCGGATAGTAGAGTAGATGTTAGTATTGAGGATCAACAAGGCCATCCGCCTCTCTTTTATGTCACACAAAACATAAATGCTGTTAAAGTCTTGATGCAATATGACGCCCCGCTTTTTAAAATAAGCGATGATGAAGTGCCACCATTTGAAGTCATTATTAATCAAGAACTGCTCACACCAGAAAATACAACGACACTTTGGAACACAATACAAGCAATGCCCAATTACCCAAACGCTAAACTGGTGAGCAGCCATCTCGTTTTGGAGTATCAAGCGGAGCTCACCACCCACGACAAAAAAGTCAGCCCATTTCAGCTCAGCAAAACAAGAAGTAGTGATGCCGCACACCTTAGTAGCTCACCTACTAAACCAGGCATTAATTCTCTTCGCACACCATCTTTCTCATCTAGGAGCCCTCTGACTGAAAGGTTTCAACGTGAAGAAAATCAGGATGATCGGCAAAACGTTGACGACGAACTGGCCATTACTAGAGGGCCCATTCCGCTGCCAGAAAATGTGGGCGGAACAACATCGATAACAAAACATGACAATGAAGACCTTGCCGCAGCATCTCTAAAAAATAAGGAGATAAAGCCAGCTATTAGCGGTAAGGTAATAGCGCCTCCAACGACCTACTTTTTTGGTCCACGCAAGGTTCTTACGTTGACCAGCGGTATTATGGGTGCCGCAGCGGGACTGACG
>JAIELR010000008.1 GCA_019752835.1 Gammaproteobacteria bacterium
CAATTTAATTCGTGAACAAATAGCTGAAATGCAACTGCAACAAGAAGATGTTCAGCAAACGCAGCAACTTAATACGGATAAAATTCAGCAAACACGCTATCAAATACAACAGCAACAACAACAGCTTGAACTATTACGCAGCCAGCGCAATAAATTGGAAGGGCGTAGGGCCTCACTTGATGCCTTGCAACAGGCAGCCTTGGGCAAGGGTAGCAAAACTATACAAGCGTGGTTAAAGCATCAAGGTTTTGCAGAAAATCCAAGGTTAGGCGAGCAATTATCTGTTACAGCAGGCTGGGAAAAGGCGGTGGAAACTGTTCTGGGCCAAGCATTGCAAGCGGTTTGTGTTGAGTCGCTTGCGCCAGCAGCTGCACTCTTGGGCAGCCTTGAACAAGGTAGCGTAATGCTATTTGCTTCAGAGCGCCAAACCGGCGATAAAAGCATTGAAAATAACCGTTTGTTGAGCAAAATTCAAAGTGAATTAGATATCGCTGCGCTATTTCAAGATATTTATACGGCCGATGATTTATCTCAAGCACTTGCCTTGTTACCCAATTTATCCAGCCAGGCATCGGTGATTACTCAAGATGGGATTTGGCTGAGCTCTTCATGGGCGAGAGTTTGGCGTGATAACGATGAACATACGGGTATTTTACAGCGTAATCAAGAAATTGAGCAGCTCGAGCAAGAGCTAAATGCTAATGAATTAACGCTCGTGGATAAAGAGTCTGCACTTGCTCAGTCGAGACAAGATTTGCAAGGGTTTGAGCAAGTAAAGGATGATGAACAAAAACAATTAACGCAATTGAGTAGCCGTTTGGCCATGTTGCAAGCCGACGCAAGAGTGCGTCAAAATCGTCTTGAGCAACAACAGCGTCGGCGAGAACAAATTAATCGTGAAAGCGGGGAGCTTCAATCCTCGCAAAAAGAAGCTCAGCAACAGTTACAAGATATACGTACTCATTGGCAAGCTGCTTTAGCAAGCATGGAAAATGATGCGCAAACGAGACAAGGTCTCCATGCTGCCCGAGATGAACTTCAGGCTAAGCTGGATCAAGTCAAAGCACGATATCGCGAAGATAATGATAATTTTCACCGATTATACGTGAAACAACAAAGCTTGACGGCAGAGCTTCGTACCAAACAACAAAGTTTGGCGCGCTCAGAACAACAAGTGCAGCATATGCGTGAGCGCTGTGCTTATCTTGAACAATCATTGCTTGAGGCCGCTGCGCCCATGGATGAGTTAAAAGCTCAGTTGGAAGAGGCTCTGGAACAACGGCTGGTTGCTGATGATAAATTGCAGGAGGCAAAACGTGCACTGGATTCGCTTGATTATCAAATTAAGCAGCAAGAACAGCAACGACATCAGGCAAACAATCAAGCCAATATATTGCGTGGACAATTGGAACAGCTTCGATTAACGTATCAAGCGGAAGAGGTTCGTCAACAATCTATCTTAGAGCAGACTGAAGCATTGAATGTCGTGATTGCCGATGTTGTGAATGGTTTATCGCCACAGGCGAATGAAGCAGAATGGGAACGTGCGCTTGAAGATGTTCAACGTCGCATTCAGCGCTTAGGTGCTATTAATTTAGCAGCGATAGAAGAATTTGCCACGGAATCCGAGCGTAAACAATATCTGGATGCACAACATAAGGATTTAACTGAAGCGCTTGCGCTGTTAGATGAGGCTATCCAAAAAATTGATAAAGAAACACGAACAAAATTTCGGGAAACATTTGAAATAGTTAATCAGGCTTTTCAACTGCTTTTCCCCAAGGTATTTGGTGGCGGAAATGCATACCTTGAATTAACCAGTGATAATTTGCTGGAAACAGGCGTTACGGTGATGGCAAGACCGCCCGGCAAAAAGAACAGTACTATCCACTTGCTTTCTGGTGGTGAAAAAGCCTTGACGGCAATTGCTTTAGTATTTTCCATTTTCCAGCTTAATCCAGCACCGTTTTGCATGTTGGATGAAGTGGATGCCCCACTGGATGATGCGAATGTTGGGCGTTATTGTCATTTGATTAAAGAAATGGCAAAGACGGTACAATTTATTTTTATCAGTCATAATAAATTGGCAATGGAAATGGCTGATTATTTGACGGGTGTAACGATGAAGGAGCCAGGGGTATCAAGATTGGTGACCGTGAATATGGAAGAAGCTCTCGCGTTGGTTGAAGAGTAAAATCGATTTTATAAAGGAGTAATTAACGTGCTAACGAACATGCTAACTGACCCTATCTATCTTGGGGTCGCGGGGTTAACCCTTATTATTTTAATGACTGCAGCAATTTTTGTGTGGAAACGAAAACGTAATAAAAACGAGCTCGATATGCCAAACATGCCCAATATGGAGCAAGATCCGTTAATGGATAAGCCCAACGCGGAGACTACCGCTCGAAACGTGGGTCGTTGGGGCGATCAAATTGTTGGCAAACCGCGCATTATTTCGACTGAAACGATGGAAGAGCGGATTGAGCGCATCCATCAACAAACTGTACAAATGCAACAGCGCGCCAGACCCGCCCATATTCCACAGGTTCCTAAATCGATGCTGCGGAGTATTCATCAGCCCCAAGTAGCGCTTAAAAAAGTGCCTACTAAAAAAATATCGACATCAGTGGCAAAGCCTGATTCAACAACGAATAAGTCTGAGTTGATTGTGCTGCATGTGATGGCAAAAGAGGCTCATGGGTTCAAGGGCAATGATGTTTATCAATCGGTCATCAATGCCGGGTTATTTTACGGAAAAAAACAAATATTTCACTATCATGATCGCCGGAATATCGATGGCGCTATTTTATTTTCCCTCGCATCAGCGGTGAATCCTGGCCTGATTGATCTGGAGCAGCTAGATTCTTTCACAACACCAGGATTAACCTTGTTTATGAATAAACAAGACCTCAAAAATCCTAAAATGGCTTTGGAAACCATGATCGCCGTTGCAGAACAATTAGCGGATGATTTGGAGGGGGTTGTTTTAAATAGTAAGCGTCAGCCGTGGACATCAGAGCTTGAAATGGCCTGTTTTGCTGATGTGCTTGAGTAGGACAGAATGACAACAGAAATCCAACGCATTGGGCAACTACGTGAAGCGATCAATGATCATAATTATCGTTATTATGTGCTAGATGAGCCGAGTATACCCGATGCTGAATATGATCTATTAATGCGTGAATTAGTGGCCTTGGAGGCTGCGCATCCTGAAACCATTACGCCTGATTCTCCGACACAGCGTGTGGGTGCTGCACCACTAAAAGCGTTTGCGACAGTAGCCCACACTATCCCCATGCTTTCACTCGATAATGCCTTTTCGAATGAAGAGGTCGAGCATTTTGAGCGTCGCATCCGCGAACGGTTGCATCTTTATGACGATATTATATATACCTGTGAGCCTAAATTAGATGGTTTAGCGGTTGCCTTGATCTATGAAAAAGGGCAGCTAGTTCGCGCAGCAACGCGCGGTGATGGTATGGTTGGCGAGGATATTACCAGCAATATACGAACGTTACGAGACGTTCCCTTGCAATTACGCGGGAATTATCCTGATTTATTAGAAGTGCGTGGCGAAGTTTATATAGGTAAAGCAGGTTTCAATGCCTTCAATGAGGAAGCGCGCCTGCGCAATGAAAAACTTTTTATTAATCCTCGTAATGCTGCAGCAGGGAGTTTGCGTCAGCTCGATCCACGCATGACTGCAAAGCGACCTTTATCGATTTATTGTTATGGTATTGGCGCATTATCCGCTGATTATTCGTTTCAATCGCATCATCAAGTATTGAAGCAATTACAGATTTGGGGTTGTCGGGTTAATGATTTAACTCAACAGAAAATTAATATTGCAGGTTGTCTTGAGTATTATCAAGCGATGCAAGAATGCCGCGAAAATCTACCTTATGACATTGATGGTGTCGTTTATAAAGTCGATGATTTAGCCTTGCAACAACGATTAGGCTTTGTTTCTCGAGCGCCTCGCTTTGCCTTAGCGCATAAATTTGCGGCGCAAGAGGCGATAACGCAGTTGCTCGATGTTGAGTTTCAAGTGGGGCGAACTGGAGCCTTAACACCGGTTGCACGTTTGCAACCAGTGTTTGTAGGTGGTGCAACCGTCAGTAATGCGACCTTGCACAATTTAGATGAAATTTTTCGTAAAGATGTACGTATTGGCGATACCGTGATAGTCCGCAGGGCAGGGGATGTAATCCCTGAAGTCGTTGGACCTGTGCTTGATCGACGGCCCGATAATGCAAGGCAGATAGAGTTGCCGACCGCTTGCCCCGTTTGTCAGTCTGCCATCTATCGTTCTCCCGACGAAGCTCGAGCGCGTTGTATGGGCGGTCTTTATTGCCCCGCGCAGCGCAAACAAGCGATTGAACATTTTGCGAGTCGCCGCGCGATGTATATTGATGGTCTCGGTGAGCGCATAGTGGACCAATTAGTTAATCTTGAGAAAATTCATTCAGTCGCGGATCTCTATCATCTGAATCTTAATCAATTGGCTGAGATGGATAGAATGGGCGTAAAGTCTGCCCAAAATTTGCTTGAGGCCTTAGAAAACAGTAAAAAAACGACATTTGCGCGCTTTATTTATGCCCTGGGCATTCGAGATGTCGGTGAGGCAACGGCTAAAAGCTTGGCTGGCCATTTTGAAACATTAAACGAATTGATGAATGCCGATGAAGAAAGTTTGCAAGGCATCAATGATATTGGTCCCATCGTCGCACACAGTATCCATACCTTTTTCCAACAGCCCCATAATGTTGAGGTGATTGAGCGTCTATTAGCCGCAGGAATACACTGGCCAACACCGGAAAAAAGAGAAAATTTACCCTTAAAAGGGAAAAGTTATGTGTTAACCGGCAGCTTAACTCATTTTTCACGTGATGAAGCTAAAGCAGCGCTTGAAGCCTTAGGCGCAACCGTCACTGGATCCGTTTCCAAAAATACCGATGCTGTGATTGCGGGTGAAGCCGCGGGCAGTAAATTAGATAAAGCAAAAGCCTTGGGAATTGCTATTTTGGATGAAGCGGATTTGGTGAAGTTAATTGGAAACTCGTAACTCGAATGTATCGTAGCCTGGATGGAGCGCAGCGGAATCCGGGAAATGTACCCTGCACGATATCTCACCCCGGATTCCGCTGCGCTCCATCCAGGCTACGATACATCCGTGCTACGTTCTGTTCATAAAACGCCAGCAATCCGGGTGCTGTCAAACCATCACGCTTATTCTTTGATCCTGCATTGATTTGCGCCTTTCATATTTATTTCGTATCAAAAAATGATTCTTTTTGCAAATGAAAAGCGCGAATATAGTTCAAACCAACGTCAGGAAACTCTTATGCAATTTATCAGTATAAGTGATGCAAAAACGCATCTTTCACAATATATAGAATCCATTGTAGCAAATCATGAGACGATAATTATTTGCAAAAATGGTAAACCTATTGCGCAACTGACTGAATATTATCAACCCCGAGAAAAAAAATTGGGATTGTTGAAGGGGAAAATTAAAATAAGTCCTGATTTTGATGAGTTACCAGATGATTTTATGGCGCACTTTGAAGATAGATCTTAATGATTATGGAGAAATGTAAAAAATATCGACGTCATATATGACGTTGTTATTTTTGCATTTCTCTTTAATCATTAAGATCTGAGCATAGATCAGCTCTAGGAAACAACAAAATAAAATCATCTAAAACTAAATAGTTATCGTTTCAACTAGTGCTGACACACTGACCTTGGAAAGACTATCTTCATATGACTTAAGTAATTGGTCGAAATTAGCTGACACATCCTTAAGATTTTCTATTTCAATAGTTCTACCTAATAACGCTGTTAGCAACATGGTGCGAAATGACAGCGGTAATTTATTACCATTGTTCTCATCATTATGAAGAAAAGCCAGTATTTTGCCATCGATGGCTTTTTTTCCTTCAATGCCTTGTAGACCAGTGAGGAATTCTTTTGCTTTAACAATTCCAGCATTTCCATGGGGTAAAAACAGTTTAATATGCCATGGAGTTAATGCGATATTTTTTTCATAGATTGAAACAACATTACTGATCATTATTTTTCTTGATCGCGGATTAAAGTTTTCTATTGTTTTGGAATAGAGTTCTAATTCTTGTTGTTTATCAGAAGAAGTTGCTAAAGCAGATAATCGATTTTGATCAACTGCGCAAGTCGTTACATTTATCGAGGACGGTTGGGCCAATGCTGAAACCGCTTCAAGACAATGAGTGGCATCATCGAAATAAAGGATATTCACAAGTCCTGCTGGTTTGTGTTCCAGAAAATAGTTAAACATAGCGCGTTTTTGTCCTGCATCTCTTTGTTTACCTGCATATTCATTTTCAACAACTAGTTCGTTTTTGCAGCGATCAAATTCCTGAGTTTCTTTATGATATGATTGATTCTTTAATTTTTTTTCGTACGCGGGTAAGTATAATGAATTGTATGCAGCGCCTGGCCCTTGATTGAAAACAGGATCGGCGGGGGTAATTACACCATGAACCGTGAAACCTTGTTTGATCAACTCATCAATAAGTTTTTTACGGGTTATTCGCGAAGGTTCATCAATCTGATTAAGATCATTTAAATCCATATTAGTGAAAAGATACAGATCATGATGGCCACTCAGTTTTAATTGATTAAGTAAATCCTGGTTAATGAACCGTGTCCGAGAGCCATCTTTATTAAATTGAGTAATGAGTAAGGTGTCATCGACATCAAGAAAGACAGCATGTCTCATAACCTTATCGGCTAAGCGCACCGAGCGAATACCTTCTATTTTGTTATTGGCGGTATAACTATTGGTTCCATTGAGACTGAGTTTTGCGGCAAGTTCGAAAGCTTCATCAATATTAGTATTGTCACGAGAGCTTACGGGCAAAAAGCCATCTAACAAATGTTCATAACAGAGTGCTTGAAGCGTTTTGGTATCATTTTCTTGTCGTTCATCGATTAAATCGCACTTTGTACCAATTAAAATAATAGGTGCGTTTTTATTTATTTCGCGTATGCGCTTAACTCTTTCTGCAATATAGCTGGCAAAATCAATATTTTTATCCGATAAGTCAACCACTAGCATAATTGCATCAGCGGGTTGAATAAATGTTGATATTTCTTCGCCTGCTAACCAAAATCGCGTAGTAGGTTGTCCTTTATCGTTGATGTTGTGGATGGTAAGTTGAATATCTTGATTATTAATAGATGGTGTTCTTATCTTATAAGAGCTACGATGTCTCAGTTGATCTGAATAAAAAGCGTCTGCATAGCGTAGAACCAGGCTGCTGGTTCCTGTACCGCCATCCCCGATAATCCGAATGTCTTTTTTTAGCATGTTCAACTCGTTTCAAATTAAAATATGAAGTTCATTATACGATAAGTTTATTAGCATAAGCTTAAATTTTGGCTGAAAGAGTGAGAAAATTTTTAATGCGCATCCTTGCGCAATGAAAGCGTTAAATTAAGCCCCGAAACAGCAATTTCTTTTGTTTTCTGCCTCGCCATTGATACTGCTCAGCTCCGTAGTTGAACGTGCTGGCGCAGGATTTTTCGGGAATAAACGACCGAAATAACCGCTCACTGCGGCAGTGGCTTTTTGTGCGGCCCAATACAATGGTCCTGTTGCAAGTGCAGCGCTAGTTGCTACTGTAACCGTGAGTGCTGCATTCATGATT
>JAIELR010000135.1 GCA_019752835.1 Gammaproteobacteria bacterium
ATAAAAGAGGTTCTTTCTGAAGAGGCAAATAAAAAAGAAGCTGCTTTTGAGAAATTAAAAGAGATGACACTGGAAAAGCATAATTTAGAGGTTTTAGAAAAATACTGGGAACCATTGAGTCGCCAAAGAAAAGAAGTGATGAAAATTTTATTAAGTGTCGTGCCTGATGCGTGGTATGAAAAAAATGATTTGGCACGATGGACACTGACAGAATGGCTTGTTGCTTATGGAACAGTCGACATATTATCTACTTACCTAGGCGATTTGTCTAATCTCAAGAATATAAAAATGTATGATGGCAGAGCGGTATTACATCATGCTGCTCGATTAAATACAGCTGACATGGTAGACACTGTGTTAAAGCATAGCGATGCTGGGGAAAAGGCGAATTACAACTGGAGTTGCTTGGTATGGCATGAGGCAGCCCAAAATGAAAAACACGGCGCAGCTATTCTGGCGCGTTTGTGGGAAGATGCCGATATGCGTGACCGCATGAAGCAGGTTACTCCTTACAGCTCCACGGTGTTGCATATAGCAGCTAGCTTGGGGACGCTCGACACAGTGGTTTTTTTGTTAAAGCATAGCGAAGCTGAGCTAAAAAAGGCGAAGGATAAAAACGGTTGGACGATATGGAATTGCGCAGCCCAAAATGAAAAACAGGGCGCAGCTATTCTGGCGCTTTTGTGGAAAGATGCTGATATGCGTGACTGCATGAAGCAGGTTAATAATGACGGTAACACAGTGTTGCATACAGCGGCTCGCTATGGTACGGCCGAGGCAGTGGATTTTTTGTTACAGCGCAGTGATGGTGAGCTAAAAAAGGCCAAAATTATAGCGGGTGGGTTGGTATGGCATTATGCAGCTATGAATGAAAAACAGGGCGCAGCTATTCTGGCGCGTTTGTGGAAAGATGCTGATATGCGTGCCTGCATGAAGGAGGTTGATATGCGTGGACACACAGTGTTGGATACCGCGGCTCGCGATGGAACGGCCGAGGCAGTGGATTTTTTGTTACAGCACAGTGATGGTGAGCTAAAAAAGGCCAAAATTATAGCGGGTAGGTTGGTATGGCATTATGCAGCCCGGAATGAAAAACAGGGCGCGGCTATTCTGGAGCGTTTGTGGGAGGATGCGGCGATGCGTAGCAGCATGAAGAAGATTGATATGGAGGGCTTCACGGTGTTGCATACAGCGGCTAGCTGGGGGACGGTCGAGGCAGTGGCTTTTTTGTTACAGCACAGTGATGCTGAGTTAAAAAAGGCGAAAACTAAAGACGATTTGACGGCCTGGCATCATGCAGCCTGGAATCAAAGACAGGGCGCGGCTATTCTGGCGCTGTTGCTGGAAGATGCTGATATGCGTGACGGCATAAAAGAGGTTGATAATGACGGTTGGACGGTGTTGCATACAGCGGCTCGCGGCGGGACGGCCGACATGGTGGCTTTTTTGTTACAGCATTGCGATGCTGAGCTAAAAAAGGCAAAAACCTCGAGTAATGAAACTGCGTTCACACTAGCTCAATATAATAAAAAGCATGGTAAGAAAATTTTAGAGCTATTGAATGAAGATAATAAAAAGTCGTTGTCAAAAGTTCAGTCAACTCAACACAAAGAAGTTTCAAATAATCAAAATTCAAAAATAATTACCGATTTTTTTAAACCTCCGTCGGTACCTGCCCAAGTACCCACTATCGAAAACGCAAATAACGGACTTCATTCGCCCAATTTACTTGATCAACCCGTTGCTTCAACAAATCAAAAAAGCATTAATGGGTAAAGTGTGTTTTTTGTGTATTTCTACGTATTTATGCTCTCCTATAGGAAAGGAATGATGTTTATGATTGTGAGAAACTACAGGTAATCTTTCATTTATCGTCGAGGTCGGTATGTTCCAAAATGGAACATACTGACGTTTCATCGCATTATTTAGGTGGATGGTATTCAGATCGACGCCTGAAGCGATATTATACCTTGAGTATTATACAAGAGGTATAATACTCAAGGTATAATACCTCTTGTATATGAAATAGAGGTTGCCCTCAGGTTTACGGCAAAAAATACAGCATATAAGTTTTGTTTTTTCGGGAAGCAGTCGACAGTTATTAAGCACTATCTTTGAAAATAAAAATCCTCCTTTTTACAAATTATGTCAAAAAACGGCATTCAATTCCGAAAACAGATTTTTTATCTTTCTTAAAGGAATGAAGATGACCTCGGTTTTATCAATCATGGTTCTCTCGTTGAAATCACGAGTTATTATAAAGCCTTTCTGAGGTTGATAAGCGTCAATAAATGAACGAAATGAACGACTGATGGTAGGTTTTTTAAAGTTTTGATATTTCACCTCAATGGGATAAAAAAATTCTAGATTTTTATACAGTACGAAATCAACTTCAGCACCACTTTTAGTGCGCCAAAAATTTATTTTAAAATCCAGGAAATGTTGTACTTTGTATTTTAAAATTTCTTGAAATACAGCACTTTCAACTAATAAACCATTGTCTGTTCGATTGTCAACGGGACTAAAATTACCGAGTGCCTGGTTACGAAAACCATTATCAATATAATAACATTTGGGATTAGACGTTATTTCAGTGCGTTTATTGCCGGTAAAAGGATAAATAGTTTGCAAAACATAAGTTTTTTCCAATACTGAAAGATAATGTCGGATCATGGTGACGGACACATTACAATCGTTAGCTAATGTTTGATAATTGAGTAGTTGTCCTGATGAGTGTGCGATGAGCATCATGATTTTTTCTAATACTAGAGGATTTCTAACTCTTAATATTTCTACGATATCGCGATTGATATAGTTTTGATAAAGCTGTGATAGGAGTGCTCTTTTTTCATTCCCAAGAATGATTTGGGGATAGCATCCATAAATTAATTCTGCTTCCAAGTTTAACTTTGTTCCAAGCTCTTGGTGGCTGAGCGGTAAGATAATTGCCTCAAATTGCCGTCCAGTTAAATGTTCCTGGACTTTGCTCTTAATTTCAAGTTGTGAAGAGCCTGTAACAATAAGTTTAATTTTGAGATTTAAATCAACAAGAGATTTAAGAAAAAGCCCCGGATTTTCTAGTCGCTGTACTTCATCGATAAATAAAATAAATTGGGTCAACTCAAATTCTTCAATAAGTTCATTGATGATATGAATACCATCGAGCCAATGTCGAATCAAGGGGCTATCACAGGTTAAAAAAAGGAGTTGTTCAAATCGACCTTGCTTAATAATTTCCTGGCAAAGAAACTTCCCTAAGGTTGTTTTTCCTGCTTGCCGAGGTCCTACCAGGATGGTCACTAATCGGTCCCAGTCAGGCAAGGCTAGTTTCTCCGTTTGTAGCCTCGGTACATAATGGTCTGTCGGTAAAATGGGAGTTTCTGGTCGCTGCAACCAAGGGTTCATTTGGTGGATCTGTGCGATAAGTTTAGCATCCATAGTTTTTAACCCTGCTAATATTATTGTGAAAGTAATTTTAGCAGGGTTAAACGTATTTTTCAAGTCGAAACATGGCGGGAATGGTCAAAAAAGACGCAATATTTCAGTTGAATATCTGCATTCTCATATCACTCGTCGGCAAAATTATTTATTATATAATAAAAATTTGTGATGTAATAAATATTCGTGATATAATAAAAATTCGTGCCAATCAAGTGAGATGAGGATATTCGACCATGCAGTGGGAATCTATGGGCTTTAAAGATGAGCCATTCAGGACGCAACCCCTTACCGCGTATACGTTAGAGCTTTATACCGGCAATGAGGAGAAGATTATTCAAAGCCAGTTCGCTTTACATTCGAGCAATATGGTGATGGTTATTGAAGGCTCCAGGGGGGTCGGTACAACTTCATTTGGGAATTTTTTAAGATTTAAGGCTCAAGAAGAGCGAAAGTACTTTACTCCCACCAGTGAGATCCGAGTGGAGCCTAATTGGAGTGCAGAAACCCTCATTGCTGCAGTGTTGGCCAATATCATTTCGACGCTTGAGCTACATTACCTTGAAAAGGTAAAAGATAAGTCAATTTTTAAAGAGGCTAAAGCTCTAGTTCAACGCGTAACAGAAACGTATCGCTCGTTTGGGATGACAGCATTTGGACTCGGTGCGAGTTATGGAAAATCAAGCAGCGCAAGTCAACCGATGATTATGCCTACTCAGGTATTGTCACAACATTTAGAGGGATTGGTTCAGGTTGCTTAT
This sequence comes from Gammaproteobacteria bacterium, assembly GCA_019752835.1. The sequence continues at coordinate 4,200 of JAIELR010000135.1, forward strand.
GAGCTAGGATTTAAATATGGTATTTTAATTCAGCTAAATAATTTAGATATTGGCGTAGTGCAAGAAGAAAATCACATTAAAATGTTGTTGAATATTATGCGAGACTATTTTCAAATAACTGGCACAAGTTGGCTGTTGGTAGGTGATTTATCTTTGCGCCATTTTATTGCTCAAGAGGTGGATCGCGTTGATGATATCGTTGCCTTTGAAACAACTATTACACCATTATCCGAAGTAGATTATTTAGCGATGATAGATAAGCGCGTCAATTGTTTTCGTATTAATTCGCGCGTTGAGCTGCCTGTTGATAAAGACGTTTTACTTTATTTGTATCATATTACCAAAGGTCGTTTGAGGTTTATTTTTGGCTTATTAAATCGATTATTTAACACCTTACAAGTAGGAACATTGACTGAGCGTGTTACGTTAGATTTGGCGAAGCCTGTTGTTATTAATTATTCTCAAGAGCGTATTCGTCGTTTTAACTTAAGTGCAAATGAAAAACTTATTTTAAAAATTATCGTAGAGAAAGACGCCATTCAAGTTAAAGAAATTGCAAGTATTTTAGAAAAGAAGCCAAGTCATATTTCAAATATTCTTGCACAACTTTTAGAGCATAAATTAGTCGGGTATACAAAAGAATGGCGAAATCATTATTACTATGCATCAATCGATGCGCTTATTGCTTATTCGGCTTAATCAATATTGAAGCTGGTACGCATATTGGTAAGGCAAATCCTAGGTGATGTTTAAAGAAGGGAAATCCATGAAATATAAAATTGCGATTGTAGGCGGTTCAATAACAGGCTGTATATTAGGACAGTTGCTGAAAGAAAATCCAAATATAGATGTGAGTATTTTTGAGCGTTCATCAAATGCCCTTGAATCTCGAGGGGCAGGAATAACCCTACCACTCGTCTTAATCAATAAAGTTAATCTATTGCTAGGCGATAAACCATGCCCTTTTTATCCCATGGATAAACGGATTTTTTTTGTTAAAGATGATTATGAGAATACCGATAATAAACGCGAAATATGGCAACAAGCTATTTCTGCCGCAGCCATTAATTGGGGAATGCTTTATGAGAGCCTTCGCTTTGGTTTAGACGATATTTATCATTCTGGTTGCAATATTAAAAATATTGAATGCGCTCCAGATGTGTTGCCTACGCTCGAGTTTGATAATGGGGAAAAAAAACAATTTGATCTGGTTGTCTGTGCCGATGGTTATAATTCACTAGGTAAAAAAATATTATTCCCTGAAAATAAGCTCAATTATGCGGGTTATATTGCTCGGCGAGGCATGGCGTCCAGAAAAAAAGGGATGAATGATGAATTTTTAGGTTATTATTGTTTTGAGCAAGGGCATCTTATTGCTTATCCTATTCCTGGAAAAAATGTTGATCATATCAATTGGGCTCTTTATGCAAAGATGACTGAAGAAGACTTAGCGGAATTCATGCACATTCAGCAGCCTTCAAAACCATTGACAGAAAGCTCGCAAGCAAGACTACAAGATCTGGCAAAAAAATGTTTGCCATTACAAGCAAGTGAAATGATCGCGCAATCATATAATGTATTTTACCAAGTGGTTTATGATGGAATGGCTCCTTCTGTCAGCAAAAATAATGTGGTTTTGATGGGTGATGCATCCAAAGTATTGCGCCCTCATTTAGGAAGTGGCGCAGCGGAAGGAATTCGCCAAGCATTTGATCTTGCTCATCAGATTGAATCCAACGCTACATTGGTTGACGCCATCTCTACCTGGACACTTGCGGAAAATAGCCAAAGTGAGACTATGGCAGCCCTTGCTTCCCGCTTAGGCAATACATTAGTTAATTCGCCTCCAGATTGGGAGCGTATGACGCCAGATCTCATGGAAGAATGGTGGAAAAGTGTGATGATAGGGAAAACGTCGTATTTGGTCGATGATGCTAAAAAATTTGAATTTAATTGAGTATGAGTTGATTCTTATAGTTATCCCTACGAGTTTAATATTTTTTAAAAAGGTCATTCAACTCAGAAAACAGATTTTTTAACACCATAAACTTACTCAGTTATTCAAAAAAAAAGTTAATTTCATCGTCTGATTCATATAAATCAATGGGCTTATTGCCAGAGATAATATTTGTAAGTTCATTCGAGTTCAGATTCGAAGGGTGAGTAGTTTCAGTATGACTGAAAAGAGTTAATTTTGTTGAACTACTCTTTTGCGAAAGTAAGGTTGATACTAAAGAATATGGCGTGCAGTTTTCATTAGTCTTTTGTCTTTTGTAAGACACTTCGCCTGTTTGAAGCTCTTCAGTTAACGACATTTCGCCTTTTTCAGGACTTACGGTGAGGCCATTTATGAATGGTGAGTTAGCAAACTCAAACATGGACTCATAAAATTCAACATTTAATGGATCGAGTATAGGAAACTCTTCCCTGCGCATCTCATATAATCCATCATTACTGATAACAGAGTTATTACTTAAATCTGCTAATATATTGTTATTATGGAAGTCTGTTAGTGTATCCATTGGGAGCAAAGAGCTTTCGTTTTGAAACTGGGTTTGTAGAGACTCTGCTGGTTTTTTGAATGTATAAATATTGGTTTTGGTAAAGCTTAACACTTGGATGAAATTTATAGGTTGAAATTTTGCCTTGTTTGGGGTAATGAATTTTATAATTTCTTTAAATTGTGAGGTTGGTAATTTTTTTTCGAGTGCTGTAATTAGCTTAGAGAGCAACATTTTGTGATTAAGAACATAAAAATTACACTTTAGCATTTTTTCAGCTAATTTTGTAATTCGAGTTTTTTCATTATATTCAAGATCATAAATATTTTGAAGAAAAGTATTCCATTTTTCTTCGGATTCAAATGTTGCTATCAACGTTATACTTGAGGGAGGGGAAATAGTTTGGTTAAAGCTATTCTCAACGAAAACGCTTAGTCGGGCGCATAAACTGTTTTCTATTTCATTCTGTTTAGGCACGATAAGTAAGTCTACGAGTCTATTTTCTTTTTTTGCTTGGCTCAATCGAGCGAAGGTTTCAGAAATCTTTTTTGTGCTCACGTCCACGGTAGCGAATTTTTTTGTTTTTGGCATGTTATTCTCAATTTGATTCAGGATATAAATTTAGAGCTTATTTTGACCTATAATAATTAACGAAATATGAATAAATAAAGTTTAATAACATTTTTCTCTGTAAAGGACGAAAAATATAGATATCTTATTAATTAAGAGTCGTGAGCCTACTGGGGTGTCAATGTCTTGCAGGGATGCTGGGTCGCAGAGAGCTAGGAAATAAGCGAATAAATCGACTCAATATCCTCAATATTCGCATCGGCACCCCAAGTGCTGGGTTGATGGTGATCAGGGATGTAACCGTAAGAGGCCACTACTGTATAGAGTCCCGCTGCGCGACCGGCGATAATATCCCGTTCATGATCACCAATAAAGGCACAATCTTTGGGCATAAGTTTCAT
>JAIELR010000093.1 GCA_019752835.1 Gammaproteobacteria bacterium
CCGACGCGAACAGCAAAAAGCAACAAACAGGACAAAATCAATGCCCCGCACATAATGCCTATCGTCGTTGGCATTTTAAGCCAGCGATGATTAATATACGCCAGACTAACAGCTAGTGTCAGAATGAGCGCAAAGACATTATAAAATGAGATCATATTTTATTCACCCAACGACATCAACGACGCATTACCCCCCGCCGCCGTAGTATTAATTGTCATCACTCGTTCGGTGCATAAACGGAGCAAATAATGAGGCCCGCCCGCTTTGGGTCCCGTACCTGATAAGCCCTCACCCCCGAAGGGTTGCACACCGACCACGGCCCCTGTCATTCCCCGATTCACATAGGTATTTCCGACCTGTGTTCGTTGATGAATATATTGCTGGGTTTCTTCAATACGAGTATGGATGCCCAAGGTCAAACCATAACCCGTTTCATTGATCGCTGCAATCACCTCATCCAATGCACTCGCTTTATAGCGAATAATATGTAAAAACGGACCAAATACTTCACCCTCTAATAAGCTCAATGAAGGGATCTCGACAGCACAAGGCGCAAAATAATGCCCCTCTGCCCTCAGCGCTGGCTCAAGAGCAACTTGATAAATAAGTTGACCTTTTTCCTGTATTTTTTTCAGGTGTGATTCCAGCATCGCTAACGCGTCTTGATCGATGACCGGACCAATATCGGTTGCTAACAACCCCGGATCGCCCAAGCTTAACAAGGCCATCGCGCCCTTTAACATCTCGATAACTCTATCCGCGATATCTTCTTGCAAGAACAGAACACGCAGCGCGGAGCAACGCTGACCTGCGCTGCCAAATGCCGATAACAAAACATCCGCAACAACTTGCTCAGCCAATGCTGATGAATCAACGATCATCACATTTTGACCGCCTGTCTCTGCAATCAGTGGCACGATAGGGCCTGAACGCTGAGCCAGTGCTTGATTGATAAACCGTGCCGTACTAGTTGAGCCTGTAAACATAATGCCATTAACCCGTATATCGTTGACCAATGCAGCGCCCACTACCTCGCCTCGGCCCGGTAATAGATGTAAAACATCCACCGGAATGCCCGCTTGATGCAATAGCTGCACGGCATAACTGGCAATTAACGGCGTTTGTTCTGCGGGTTTGGCTACCACACAATTACCCGCTGCTAATGCTGCCGTCACTTGCCCCATAAAAATGGCCAACGGAAAGTTCCAAGGACTAATACACGCAATAACACCGCGCCCATGTAATTCTAAATGATTGCTCTCGCCAGTTGGGCCCTTTAATTCTAAAGGAGTGTCAAAATGCTCACGCGCTTGCACGGCATAATAGCGACAAAAATCTACGGCTTCGCGCACTTCTGCCATAGCATCATTGATTGTTTTCCCGGCTTCACGTATCGCCAGTGCCATAAAAAATGAAGATTGTGTCTCCAATAAATCAGCAGCCTTATCAAGGTAGGCAGCTCTTTCAACTGCTGGAGTTTGATCCCAGCGCAATGCGGCATTTTTAGCCGAGATTAAAGCCTGCTCAATATGTTGAGTCTCTGCTAGCACAACGGTACCGACGATAGTTGATTGATGACTGGGCTCCATCACCGGTTGTTTTTCACCTGTCACCAAATTGCCATTGATAATAGGGCCACCGTGCCAAGGCAATTGGGATGCAGCATCCAAGGCTTTTTGTAAGGCTATTAACGTTTCATTGTCTGTCATATCTAATCCTCGAGAATTTTTGCGTTGATGACCATAGAGATCAATCGGTAATGGAATGCCTGGATGCGGCGTAACCCCCTGCTCTTTTAATTTCGCACAGGGATCAGCAACCAACTGCTCTATCGGCTCTTTTTCATCTACAATACGGTTTACAAAAGAGGTATTCGCACCATTTTCCAACAAGCGCCTCACTAAGTAAGCTAGTAAGTTTTCTTGAGTGCCTACGGGGGCATAAATGCGACATGGTACAGCATTGGTTTTGGCATCAACAATTTCATCATAAAGGGTTTGGCCCATACCATGCAGACATTGAAATTCATACGGCTCGGAATGATCTTTCATCAATTGCATAATGGCTGCGACAGTATAGGCATTATGGGTGGCAAATTGTGGATAGAATAAGGTACCGTAATTGATAATTTTTTTGGCGCACGCAAGGTAGGAAACATCGGTGGCGGTTTTACGGGTAAAAACAGGATATCCAGCCAGGCCTTTTTCTTGCGATAATTTAATTTCCGCATCCCAATAAGCCCCCTTCACCAAACGCAGCATAATCCGATGATTGGTCCGCTTGGCCAAATCAGCCAGCCAATCGATCACCCAAAAGGCACGTTTTTGATAGGCCTGCAAGGCAAGACCAAAGCCTTGCCATCCGTCCAATGCCGAATTAGTGAGGGTAACCTCGATCAAATCCAACGAGAGATCGAGACGTTCGGCCTCTTCGGCATCTATGGTAAAACCGATGTCATATTGTTTGGCCAAGGTAGCCAGCTGCAAAACCTTGGGAGCCAAATGCAGCATGACATCCGCTTTTTTTGCATATTCATAACGTGGATAAAGGGCTGATAACTTAATCGAAATTCCCGGACTTGCCAAAGGCCCCCGCCCGCCACTGTCTTGACCTATCGCATGAATAGCCTGCTCATAAGACTGGAAATAACCGTCAGCATCTTCGTCCGTACGAGCGGCCTCACCTAACATGTCATAGGAGTAACGATAACCCTTAGCCTCACTTGTTTTGGCCCGTTTTATCGCGCTCTCGATGGTACTGCCCATCACAAATTGTTTGCCCATAATTTGCATGGCATAACCTACGGCTTGCCGGATAAAAGGCTCGCCCGAGCGCAGGGCTAGTTTCTTTAAAACCCCCGAAAAATGATTATTACTGGCTTCGCCCCAATTGTAGAGCGTACCCGTCAGCATGAGCCCCCAAGTTGCGGCATTCACAAACAAGGAGTGGCTTTGGCCCGCGTGACTTTGCCATTGTGCCGTGCCTAATTTATCGCGAATAAGCTTATCTCGTGTGGCATTATCGGGGATGCGCAATAAAGCCTCCGCCAAGCACATCAAGGCAATGCCCTCTTCACTGGAAAGGGAATATTGATGCATAAATGCATCAATACCCCCGACGCTGAATCGTTTGTCGCGGACAGTTTTGACAAACTCCGCCGCCATAGCTTGTATAGCCTCAATATCCGTTGCGGAAAAACAGGCGTAATTCAATAAGATAGCCAGGCATACCGTCTCATCTTGGCGATAAGCCTGGGTTATTTTTTCACGCAACATAGGCTGAGGAGAGAGCGCTTGATCAGTTAAAAACATATGTATGACTTTTTGTTGTATAAAAGGATGTATTATTATAACCTTGGTATGAAATAATTGCGAGCACGCAAAAAGAGTCTCGTGGAGTTGTTTTTTATTTAGCCACAGGGTAAAATGTTTGCAATGAGAATTCCTCATTGATAAATAAAAAAGTCAAAACTAGAGAGGTCGCTAATAATGCCTGTAGAAGAAAATCATGAAGAAGTTGTTGTAGTGGTAGAATCAGAAGAAACCAAATTTAAGCGGTATATGGCAAACTACCGAGCCCAATCGCAACAACCCCAGCAAGACCTCTATGCGACCACGCTCAAAGAGTACCTGGAAAGAATAGAAACATTTTTAGGCTATGTAAGCGATAAGCGTATTTTGACCCGCATCGAAAAAGAGAAAATGTATGCGGCATTGAATAAACCTATTGAAATATTGATAAACTTTCAAGTAGAAATGCTAACAGGCCATGCAGATATAGACGCCTTTTCAGCAGAACTTGAAAGAGTATCTCTGGAAAGCGCCATGACATCTAAAGAAATATTCAGCACCGCTGCCAAAAGAGACTTAGATGAATCGTCGGATTGCGCGTTTTGTTTGTCAGCAATTCCAATGCTAATTGCTCCCATTGTTGCGGCTCCACTCATATTCACTTGGCTTGCTTTGGCATCTTTAGCCATTTTGCCCGTTATTGCTACAGTGGCTTTTACTGCCGGAATAGCATGTTTGTTAGGTCTAGGGGTAATTTTCCCTATAGTCGCTGGATGTGTTTTAACTGGTGTAGTCGCTTCTGAGAAAAGCGAGTCTTTTTTTGAGAAGAAGAAAATAGATAAGAAAATAGATACTCTCTTTAATTTCTTTAAGAAAGATAATGATAAAAAAGATACCAAAAACAAATTTGAAGACAAACCAGGCATTGAACTCCAAGCTGTCACCAGTTCTTCAGTAACCTGCCCATAAAATTGAAATTTAGATAAAATAACAGCACAATTTAGTCACTATGACTTATAGGGTTGTGCTGCTTTCACTGTGAAGGCCGTGGTCTGTAATTGAAAAAACCTCTAGTATGCCGATAGTTATACGACATACTGGAGGTAATAAAGAATAATTATTGTATAGCCAAAGTTACAAACGGGTAAATAAGTATAAACGATTTTTATGAGTTGTCTCAAAAAGACTGTAAATCAAACAAAAATCGCCAGGCTGGAACGACATCAATACTCCCACTTTCAACGTTAATGACCGTATCATCATTGCGAGTAACAATAATGCTTGATTGAATATTTAGCTCACTCATCGCCTCATTTAAAGCAGTAATCTCACGTTTTCGAGTAAGTTCCTCCGCTATCGATTCGCAGACTTGAATAAGGATTGTGGAGTGATCATTCTTTTTTACAATAAAATCAATTTCGCGGCCGTTCTTAGTTTTATAATAATAGATTTTTTTAAATAATCTTCGCAAAGCAATAAATACCAAGTTCTCCAACAAATGTCCTGAATTAATAAGAATTCCCGAAGCAATTGAAACCACTAAGGCATGATCAATGCAATAAATTTTTTTAGGATTAGCGTTTGAGCGAGACAATGAAGCATCAAATAATCGAACTGTAAAGAAGAAATAAGCATCTTCCAACCAGACTAAATATTCCGATATTGCCGATTTAGAAAGCTTGTGACCTAACGATTTCAAATAACCGGTTAAATTATTGATTGAATAAAGTGAGGCAACGTTATTGATAAGCCAATGCGCTAAGTCAATTAATGCTTTAGGGTGCGCTATATCATGACGCTCTACTAAATCACGAAATAAAATAGTATTAAAATACTCTTGATGTATTTTTATCCATATCATTTTATCCAGACTAGCGACTTCCGGGAATCCACCCCTATCCCAATAGTCATCAAATCCGTTACGAACTACTAATTGTTTTTTCGTTGAAAGCGGTGCGTTATATTCAATATTTAAATAATCTAAAAATTCTTGAAAAGAGAAAGGGAAAATTTCCCAGGACAGCGCGCGACCCCGCATTTGTGTCGCAATTTCTGTCGAAAGCATACGTGCGGAGGAACCTGTAATATATACTTCGCAGTTTTCCGTTCTCATTAAACGCTCAACAAACGGCTCCCAACCTAATATCATTTGAATTTCATCAAAAAAGAAAAAAACTTTTTCGTTATTTTTTTTTTCAGGGTACAAAGAATAATAAGCTTCTAGGATATTATCTAACCCCCACTCTGCCAAACTGTAAAGACGATCATCAAAAAAATTAAGGTGAACTATATTTTGTAGAGACACTCCGTTTTCTAATAATTTTTGCATGATTTGGCACATGAAGGTTGATTTGCCGCTTCGGCGGACACCAATGCAAACCTTAGCCTTGCCATGTACTGTCTTAATTTTTAAACATCTTGCCGTACCTCCATTAAGGGGCAACTCCTGAAAATCAAGAATGATAGATTGAATGATCCTTACCAGTGACGTATTGTGGGGCATGATGCTCTCTTTATAAAACACCTTAACTGGTAATAAATATAACCGATTTCTTCCGAAAGTGGTAGTTTTTATTACCACTTCCGGTAAATGTCATAAACAGCTACATTGATAAAACTTGAAGTTTAGATGAAATAACAGCACAATCTAGTCATTATGACTTGGTTGTGCTGCTTTCACAGTGAAAGCAGCCATTTGCACATTAGTGGTTTTTAAGGTGAATTGTCCATGCATCAAATGACTCAACGTACCGATTACACTCCACCCGCCTATTGGGTAACATCCATTGAATTAACGGTTGAATTAGATCCCAAGGACACACGGGTCAAAAACATCATGCGACTTATTCGTAATAATGATGTGCCTATTGCATCGCTTCACTTGGATGGTCATGACCTAACTCTCGAAGAAATTCAACTCGATGGCCGCGCTCTTGGCCCAGAAACCTATAAACTCGATGAGCATGGCTTAACCATCGAAGCACTTCCCAATGAATTTACCCTGACCCTCACGACCCTCGTGCATCCTGATAAAAACACCGCCTTGGAAGGATTATATATTTCTAATAATATTTTTTGCACGCAATGCGAGGCCAGCGGGTTTAGTCATATCACCTATTATCTGGATAGACCTGATGTGATGGCCGTCTTCACCACTCGAATTATTGGCGATAAAACACATTATCCTTATTTATTATCCAATGGCAATTTGGTTGAGCAAGGTGATTTGGCTAACAATCAGCATTTTGCCGTTTGGCATGATCCCTTTAAAAAGCCGTGTTATCTATTCGCGCTAGTCGCCGGTGATTTAGATTGTCTCGAAGAACCTTTCATCACTCAAAGTGGTCGCACCATCAATTTACGAATTTTTGTTGAAAAAGGCTTGCGTGAGCGTTGCCATCACGCCATGGAAAGTTTGAAAAACGCCATGCGCTGGGATGAAGAACATTACGGTCGTGAATGCGATTTAGATAATTTCATGCTCGTGGCGGTCAGCGACTTTAATATGGGCGCTATGGAAAACAAAGGCCTGAACATTTTTAATGCTAAATACATTTTAGCTGACTCCGACACAGCCACTGACCGCGATTTTGAAGGCATACAAATTGTCATTGGCCATGAATATTTTCACAACTGGACTGGCAACCGCATTACTTGTCGGGATTGGTTCCAACTGAGTCTCAAAGAAGGCTTAACCGTTTTCCGCGATCAAGAATTCAATGCCGATATGACCTCCAGAGGACTCGTTCGTATTGATGATGTCACCCAATTAAGAGCGGGGCAATTTCCGGAAGATGCGGGGCCACTTGCCCACCCTGTCCGACCTGACTGCTATATTGAAGTTAATAATTTATATACCGCGACTGTTTACAACAAAGGTGCTGAGGTAATACGCATGATGCGCACGCTCTTAACCCCTGAGGGTTTTCGTCGCGGCATGGATTTGTATTTTGAACGACATGATGGACAGGCAGTTACCTGTGATGATTATACTCAAGCACTGGCCGATGCGAATCAATTCGATTTAACGCAATTCAAATTATGGTATAGCCAAGCGGGCACGCCTACCGTCAAAGTCATCACCCATTACAACGCAGAAATGCAGACATTTGAATTAACCCTCTCGCAATCGTGTTTGCCCACACCAGGACAACCTGACAAAGCACCTCTACATATTCCTGTCAAAATAGCCTTGTTTTCAGAAAACGGTGAAAAACTACCCTTAAGTGACAAGCTCATTGAACTCAAAGATAAAACAGAAATAATTATCATCGAGCAAGTTCCTAGCAAACCTATCCTATCC
>JAIELR010000181.1 GCA_019752835.1 Gammaproteobacteria bacterium
TTCAGCAGCAGTATGTAGAAACCATGCGAAGCATTGACTTACATACAGGAATTGCTACAGAAGTACGTGAAGTACTTGAGTTGATCGAAAACACTATACAAGACCTGCTTCGGAATCAACGTGTATTAGAAAAAGCCATTCAGACAACTGAATCATAGGGGTAATTTATGACGGAAAGTTTTTTAGCTGAACATTATGTACAACAGAAAGAATATGCCACGTTTATTCATGACAAACGCGCTGAATTTCCTGATCTGCTTGAAAGGGTAAAACTCAAAACTCCTTGGCACATCATTGAGGAAATATGTGCCGGAAACTACGAAAATCTTGATGAAAAAATCGAATCATCATTGGCCTACGATACTACAAAGATTATGGGCGCGAAACTATGGTGACCATATATTTACTCACAGGAGTAACTCAATGAAAAGAATCTTATTAAGTTTAACGTTAAGTATGACTTTTGGGGCTGTATCAGCACAGGCTGGCGACTTATCGTCTAATAGCCCTGGCGTTTATATTGGAGTAACAGCAATACAAGGGAAATTAGCGGTAGATAATTTCACACAATACACCGCAAGAGAAACTGTCAATAAAGCTGCCTATCCTATCAATAATACGTTGACTCACAATACGACGCACGGTGGCGGACTTAGTGTGGGTTATCAGGACTGCGATATCCGTAACAGTGTATTGCGTTCGCTTCAGGTAAAACGCATCAGCTACGGTCTAGAGGTGGATAAAACCACGAGCAATATCCAAGGCAATGTAGATTATATGCGTAATCTCGCCACACTCCATGCCAACTACGACAGTAATGCTTTATTCGCTACTGCCAAGGTTAATGTGTTTCAGATGTGGCACTTCTCACCCTATCTTGAAGCGGGTGTTGGTTTTATGCGTCAATCATTAAATAACTACCAAGCGGACTATGACACCGGCGCGGTGACAATCCCGAATGCGACGAATAATGGAGTGGCGTATCAAGCAGGTTTGGGATTGGATGTATTGATAACGCAGCACATTGACGCATCTGTCGGCTATCGATATATCCACGCGAAACCTCTCGTTTTATCCAATCAAACGAGTGTGGAAACGTTAGAAAATTCCCCAAGCGTTAACACAGATCAGAGTCAGTGGCTTGCGTCCCTTGCTTATATATTTTAATGAAATTCTAGAAAACACCGGAGAATACACTATGAAAACCTATCGTCATGTCGTCTTGTCGTTAATGCTGGTAAGCTCTACCGCAACGTTCGCAGATGTCAATTTGTCAGTCGCTTTTACAGGTCAGTATACGGGCAATAGCCAATGCGTTCAGACACGGTACATTGGTGTTCATTACGATCCCGCACCTGCCCCTTTCAGTATCGTGGTCAAAAACACTAACGTACAACATTCGATTATTATTCGTGCGTTAACCTTTAATGGTCACCCAGCAAGTGATGGATATGCCGGCTTACCCGATGTGTCAGTGGATGCCAACACCCCTGCCGAACAACAACGCTTATTACAGTCATGCAATGGTAAGCAATTGGCACCTGCCGGACAAATGGGTGATAGCTGCACTATACCGCTCTTGTATCACTATCCTGATTACAACACCCCTACGCTTACCAATAACACCTTGAATGTGACAGCCATTTCCAACGTCGGTGTGCCTGGTCTAAAACCCAGCTCCAACATGTTGAACCTTAATATGGGTGGTGGAACGACAGGAAGCGATTTTTCGGTGACATTGTCGAATGTCGATGCGAATCAGACTGATTATGGCTCTAGCCTTCCACAGAGTACAGCACTTCACACAGGCGATATTGATGTGTTGTATTATAAAGGATTGCCTAGCTTGCCAGCGACCTTCGCTTACTCGATTAAAAATTTGAGCAACCAACCAAAAACGGTCGGTACACGCTGTCTATATTCTGTGATAGGCGGTGGTACGCAGTTACCCACGACTATTGCTAATGTCAGCCAGTGCGACACTATAACCCTTGCACCTGGTAAAACATGTCAAAGCGTAATCTCGGTGATGCCACCGAATGCTAACCTACCTGGCAGTTCTACGGGAAGTGGCTTATTTTTAATGCTGTCAGTTATTGATAATGCATCACCTATTGCAGCACCAGCGGACAGAACGATGCCCCGCATGCTGTTTATGGGTTCTGGACGATAAGGAGCAAATCATGATAAAGCAAAAATCCTGTATGCGAGATAGCACCTATATTGCGGCTAGGTTACGAAGAAGTAGACAAGTGGCAGGTTTTAAAAGTGCAATAACATTCGCCCTTCACCATGGGCTATCTGTTTCAACTTATCGATATCATGAAAGTGGTCGTTGTATTCTGGAAGATGACGCATTAGCAAATTATGCGCATTTGCTCAATGTGTCCTTAGAGTGGTTGATTACCGGAGATAAAGAACAGAATAATACTATTTCATCGCTAGTCTACTAACAGTAAAGTATATATAAGAGAATTAGAAAAAATATGTTACTCATTAAATTTATAGAGGATAGGAAACACAAAGCAGCATGAATCCTTATGCAACGGTCAGTTCTTTAAATTATCAAATAGAAACCCTCAATAATTTATTGGAAGTAAAAGTTGGAGATGTCGGATATTGCTATTTATATTCAATAAATATTTCTCCAAGAAAAAATTTATATCAACTACAACAAGTAATTAATCGCACAGGCGCTATAGAAGATTTTTTTGGCACAGGAGATATGACGGGCGGCAAGCTATCCTACTGTATAAATGCATTTATAAAAGGATACAAACAAGCGAAAATCATAGCAAAGGAAAATGGCATTTTTAAGTCCATCGCTCCTGTCCATATATGCAATGGGTCTGATTACAAAATAAATAAAAATCTTTTAATTCTTCTAGGGCATCTTATTATGGATACTGCTGGACATAAAGGCGTGTTACTAGAAACAGACGAGAAAAATGCAACTGTTATTCATATTAGCCAACCTCATAAAAATTTATCTCTAGGAACTTTACCTATTTCAGCTATTTCGAAAGTGCCAGGATACGATTATGAGTGGAGAAAGCCGATAATTGATGTTGGAATGCTTATTAAAGAGCTAGAAAATCTAGATCTCACAGGACTTTAATGAATAGAATCAAAGAGTGACGGATATGAAAAAAAATGCACAAAAAATATTAATAATGATAGGACTAATAATGGGATTAATAACTAGTAATATGTTTGCTAATGATGCCCCAAGATCAGATCCACACACTCACAAGCATACGCAACAATTGCGTCCACAAGACCCCGGTTGCCCTGGGCCTGCTTGTCCCGATCAGACAGGCGGTAATGTGCCGATAAAAGACTTCCATGACGAACAACAAACATCGGTAAAAGAGCAAGTTTCAAAAGAGCCTTGCTGCCCTGGTTATTGTTGTCCGGATATGGCAGGCGGTCCGGTATCTATACCGAGCCAACAAACGGCTAGTGCTTAACACTCATAAGTTAGGTAGTTAGTTACTAAAACATAAAAATAAAGAGGTAAAACATGAAACAAGTGATATTGGGTTGCGTTACTAGTGTTATCCTAACACTAATTATAGTTTTTGGGATTGGTCGCATTGTAGGACATAATAAGCAAGCAGACCTTATCGAATCACAGGTCGATCAAAAAATGTTATGGATGATTAACATTAACACAGCAATGAATGGTGTGCGCAATGTAAATTTATCGATTCGTCAGCAATGCGCAAACGGCAAAACTCCAAGTGCTCTTCAACAAAATATATTGCGCAGCCATGCGCGTGAAGCGTTAATTGGTGCTTCGTCAGGCTCAGGCATTATTTTTGACGGTAATACGTTAAATGATATCAGAGCGTTCATACAATTTGACATAAATGTTGAAGACGTTTGCGCGCTTCCTGTAAAATCAGATGACGCAGCTTGGCGTGACCTTGCAAGTAAAGTTAATAAGGATATGGATGCGAGTATTGGGACTGATAAAGCTAATATCGCTAAATTACATGGCGTAACCATTTCTTAGTTTGGTAATTACATGTTAGATAACCCTCGCACGTATTCTAGTGTGTGAGGGTTTAATGCGGAGATTGAAAAAGCCTAATGAGTACAAACCAGAATAATGTTTTCCCGCAATTATAAAACCGTCTCGTTCTTCGCATATATAGATAATTAACCGCTACTAAGCTTCATTTTTTAAGTAGGTTCTCGCGTTTAAATAATACATAAACTAGTGGAATAATAAATAAAGTAAAAAACGTCCCTATTACTAAACCGCCGATTAGAACAATAGCAAGATTTTGTCGTGATACATACATAATTTTATCACTTAACATCAAGGGCGCAGCCCCAAAAATCATGGCTAATGTCGTCATAATGATAGGTCTGAATCGATGTTTAGTAGCTGACAAAATCGCATGAATTGCGGTTAATCCGTTTTTCATTTCGGTATTAGCGAATTGCACAATCATAATCCCGTGTTTTGTAATTAAGCCAACTAATGTAATTAGTCCTAAAGCACTAAAAATGTTCAATGAGCCATGGATCAAAAGTAACGATAAGGCACCACCAATAATAGAGAAAGGCACTGTCAACATAACAATAAAAGGATCAATAGCACTCTTAAATAAAATGACCAGTAAAAAATAAACACTGACTATCCCTAACAAAGTAATAATTGTCGTTTCATTGTCACTTTCGATATAATTCTCAGCATTGTTGACATAATGGTACTGAATTCCTGGGGATTGAGTTTTCATGACTTCATTAATTCGAGAAATGCCATCAGACAGATAATAGCCCTTATTTAGAGTAATTAATATCTGGTCTGCCGGCTGATTGTTAAATGTAGTAATTGCTGAAGGCATGGTAGTGAGATCAACCGTTAAAAAATCCGCCAAAGTATAATATTTTTGCTCTGAATTACTGTATATTTGAACCTTTTGAAATGATTGCGGGTCGTTTAAATTTTCCGTATTCAGTTGAACAAGTATAGGTACATTCAGGCCAGCAATGCTGAAGTAGTTATTCATTTGCACACCGCCATAGAGAGTCGATAATAATTGAACTATCTGATCGCGTGTAATCCCTGCCTGTTCTGCTTTTGCTTCATCTATCGTAAAAGCCAATTGTTTTTGCGGCATATTGATCGTATTATTTACTGTTGAAAAGACTGGGGATTTTTCTAAGAGATTAGTCATATTTTGGGTAGTCTCGTCAATTGTTTGTTGATCTGCGTTGCCGTAAAGATAAAAGCTGATATCAGAATTATCGGAATTCCATGTTAAAAATTGTCCCATCATGGCGTAGCTATTTTTAATGCCATTGGTTTTTATGTAATTATTAATATTATCTACTGTTTCAGGTATTTTTTTAATATAGCCGTCTTTATATTGTATGGCGGTCACAATTGAAGGAACACCTGTTTCCTCATCCTTGTAAGTTGATATAAGGTAATATTTAACCTCAGGATTGTTACTGTAGAATTTTGAAAACAAATTGACTTTTTGTGCAAGAGAATCGGCTGTGTCGCTAGCAGAGCCTTGAGAAAAGATTTTAATCGTTCCGTCAGGATCAGGTGGGAATATCATCTTAGGTAAGTGAGTAATGTTCATCAATCCTAAAATGATGAAAGCGGTCACAATAACAATAGAAAATTTAGCATGATGAATAACGATAGATAATAGCGATTGATAGTGTTTTATGATTTTTTGTAATGCATCGTCGAATTTCAACTGGTAACGGGTACGTTTTTCATCACCACTAAGTGCCAATGTCATTATAGGAGTTAAACTTAAAGCAAGTATGCCTGATATTAAGACCGCAGAAGCTAACGTTAACGCAAAAGGCTTTAATAGCAAAGAAACTTGCCCTGTAGAAAACAGCACAGGCAAATATACTGCCAGCAAAGTTAAAGTTATTCCTATGATAGTGAATGCGATACTATGTGTTCCTTTTACTACAGCATCATACTTATTATGACCACTTTCCACTAGCCGAGTGATATTTTCCATTACTACGACTGCATCATCTACAACAAGTCCAACAGCAATAACCATTGCTAACAAGGTTAGAAGGTTAATAGAAATCCCCGCCAGGTTTAAAAAAATCATGGTGCCTAATAGAGAAATCGGTACAGTAATAGCCGGTATTATTGCGATTCTTAAACGGCCTAAAAAAATCAATACTACGAAAAATACCAATATTGTCGATATCCCAATCGTATAAACCACTTCTTGCAACGAAGAAAGCATGATTTTTGAAATATCAAAAACTGAGGTTATTTTCATATCTGCTGGCAAAGCGTTGCTAAGCGAATCAACATAATCACTTGTTTCTTTAGATATTAGAAATGGGTTGGCCGAGGTAGTCGTATATAATTTAATTTGCGCGGCGTTTTCACCATTAAAATTTACGTAAGCCAAGTCCGTATTGTCTCTTTTTTCAAACGACAAAGCAGCTATATCTTTTAGCTGAATCGATGTAGTGGTATTTTGATTCTGCAACGTCTCCACTAGATTTTCTGTGGGTTGCGGCTTAGTATAACCAATTATCATGTCGCGCAGTTTATTAAGGGAATTGAAATTGTTGCTCAAATTAATAGGATATTGCGTATTGTCTACATATACAGCGCCTAGAGGAGCAGACTGATAATCTTTATTAATCGTATTGGCTACATCAGACGGGTCTAATTTATATAATGCCAATTGAGCAGGATTTAACTTAATTTTAACCACAGGATTTAAGTAATCGCTGTTGGTTAATACTCCCGAAAAACTGCCAAATTTAGGAGCAAGCGTAGATAAGATAAAATTATCTAAGTCAAAAACGCTTAACTCCTTTGAAGAAACCACGTACTGTACCAAACTGGATTGCCCTGAATTAGCTATCATGTATGGCTGAGGGACAGAAGAAGGCAAATGTGCTGAGTTTATCGCCTGAATAATTTTCAGTTCTGTTTCAATTTCTTGGACAGGAGTAACAGGATAAAGCATGATAAAAATATTCGCTGTTCCCGCCGATGAATAGGTCGATATATACTCTACATTATCCAAACCACCTAGCCTTGTTACTACTTCGTTGGTTATTTGCTTCTGCACTGTTTGTGCATTCGATCCTGGATAAGCAAGACATAGATAGATTGAGTTTTGGCTTATCTGAGGTAATGGAGTTATCGGTAACTTATATAAGGACAATAATCCTGCTGCACAAACTGCTATGCAAGCCATATAGACTACTAATTTATTACGTAAGCATGCTGTCAACCAACTCATTATTATGAGGTCTCCACAGCTTGACCATCATGTAATAAGTTAGGATTGCTAGTAATAAGGAGATCGCCTTTACTCAATCCTGATTTTATTTCAATTAAACCGGATTTTAATAACTCCCCCGCCTGGAAATATTGTTTAAATACTTTCTTATCTTTTAGCAGATATACAAAAAAGCCTTGCGAGTCGCTTTGGACTAACTCTTGAGATACAGTAAACCCGATATG
>JAIELR010000072.1 GCA_019752835.1 Gammaproteobacteria bacterium
GGGCAGTTGCTTTTGACTGACATAACGAATCATAGTGCACGGCTTTTGGTGTTAATTCACATATTTACGTGCACTATTTTACCAAAAAATATATTATTACTCAATATAATCAGATATTTATACTTTTTGAGTAAGCTCTATTTATGATTCCTGTTGGTTTAAAAGAATCAAATAACGCTTTAATAATGCATTAAAAATAGAGTTAGGCATAAATGCAATTCGTTCTAATGTCAAAACTTTCCACGCCCAGGCGTCATTAATTCTTATTTCAGTTGAATAAATCCAAACCATATAAGGCTCTGTTCTCTAGCGTAACCCCGGTGTAACCCTGAAAAATCACTAAAAGACAAAAATCTATATAACTTGTTGAATTATTTGGTGTTGTTGAGAAGAGTCGAACCTCCGACCTACTGATTACGAAACGTAACTTGAAATTATAGATATATACGAATCAACCACTTGCAATGCTTGCTAAGCATAAGAACAGTATCAAACGGCCTCAATCAGTGGGATCTGTAGGGGAGTTTGGCACAAATTTGACACAATCATTTTTGTTACCTGTTTAGATCACCAGATCGGATAAAGTAAGCGGAGTCCGCTGGAACGCTGGGGTAGGCTTAATTGTTGCGTAACGTACGGCGCCACATGCTAACGCCCTATTAATTATGCCTTAAGAAGTTATTCCTTCTGCCTCTTCCACTGATTAATAGCAACCATTGCTACTGCATCGGTTAGCCATACAGCTTTTTGAATGATTTTAACGTTTAGACTATTTGATAGTTCTGGATTACATAGTTTTTTGCACATATCAATCAGGCTGTTATACGGTATAGTTTTTTTACTAAATAAATTGCCATTTCGATACCAGTCCAATTCCTTAATTTGCGTTTTGACTAAGGCAGCGTAGATATATTTAGAATAACTTAAATTGAGTTCCATGTTGACATATTCCCGAAAAACATCGGCTTCAACAATGATATCGGATATCTTCATAATATCTTTTATAACTTGCATGATGGCTTTCGTGTCCAAGTCTTTAAAGGCTTTTTCAGGGGTGGTATAAACCAATTGATCGACTCGAACTATTTTGTTGTCTTCCATTAAATTTGTGATATAAAAAGTAGCATGATTTATACTTTTGCTTCTTAGTCGTTCGGCTATTTCTTGTTTGGTTAGCGCAGTTTTTGATTCATTAAGCACTTTTATAATGACATCGGCTTGGGTAAGGCGTTTTAGGTCTGGATCAAGACTTACGTTGTCTGCACTCGATTTGCCATTAAAATAAAGCCCATACTCTTCGCCATACTCTCTGACAAGATGACGTAAAGTGAAGTATTCAATTTCGCTTCGACTACCTTTGCTTTGGTAATAATAGTCGTGTAGATGCAGAGCTTTCATTTGACGCTGTTTCAAATAATCAAGCAAATGCTGCATGATTTCAGGAATATCAAACTGTTCAAGGTCAAGGTACATTAAATTTCGGAAAGTCCCTTTCCCGCATAAATAAATATATTCAGAATTATTGAATCCATGAGTTGATCTTGTTTCATCCATTTGCGTTGATGAATAGCCTTTTTTATTGACCACTCTAGCAATATCCTTCCAAGGTAATCCTGCGGGATGAAAAGTTAAAGCATGAGCAACTGCTTCTGCTCTACTCAAGCCTTTGGGGGAAACACCCTGCTCAGATACTTCAATTTCATCGAGTTTTTCTAGTTGCTTAATGCCATTAATCGCTGAAGCCCTGCTATAACCATAATTCGACATCAATTCATTTATGATTATTTCTTGTGCAATTGGTGATTGATTAATACAAAACAGTGAATCAATAATTTTAGAATTAATTTCGGTAAAGATTATTTTACGAACACTGCCGCTTTCAACTTGGCAACATAATTCGATAAATGCATAGAATAATTTTTCTGTCGCAAAACATTTGGCTAGATTGGGTAGCAATGCCGTTAAATCTTCAGTCATTTTCTCACGGATGTTTGCCCATAAAATCTTGGGCTGTATTGTCAAATGCAATGGCAAATTAGCATTGACAGGCTTTTCAAGCTGGCGTATTCGTTCTCTGGTTACATTGTATCGATTTGCAACTTCTTCAAGTGTTTCATGTTGTTGATTGAATCCCCACCGTGAAAGTGCAATATCCATTTTCATTTCATTCAATGTCCATAAATAATTTTCAACATCTTCAATTAAAGTATTATCTATATCATTGAATTGAATAGAGTAATTCTCTCCGAATAAAACTAATTTTTGTGCTAACGCTTCTAAAAAGCTAGGCAATGATTTTTGTAATTCAATTAGTTGATTGACATATTTATTACCCACAGCGGTTAATTTTGAAAAAGCAGCAGGGTCAATATTGAGAATATCTTGCACAGTATTTACGTTGCCTATTGCTGTTGAAATCCTTTTGATGAGTCTTTGATATTGGGTTGATATGGTAAGCTGATTTAATGGCATTTCTAATTGTTCTGTTGAAAGTTTAATTTCTGAAAGTATCTTTTCTACTTTCTCAACATCACTATTGGATTGACTAAACTCTGTAGGCGCTAGAGCATTCTTTAAAGTTATCAACAAATCAACATACGACTTACCGACATACGGCAATTTTGAAAAACTGGCAACGTCAATATGGATAATGTCTTGAACCGTTTTAACATGATCCATTACCGCCGAAATTCTTTTTATGAGCTTCTGATATTTTGGCGATAAATCAAGCTGATTGATTGGGGTTTCAAAATCATAGCTACTATAGGACGACGTAAAAATCTCTTCTACATAAACCGAATTTGGCTCTTGTTTTAGCGTTTTTAACAAATAAGGTAGTTCTTTTTTAAATTCAATAAGCGTTTCAACATAATGATTTCCAACACCCTTGAAATTTGAAAACTGATAAGGTTCGAACTTTAGAATATCGCCAACAGTTTCAACATTAAATCCTTCCTCTGAGATTTTCAGATTCTTTATGCGCTGAATCAGCTTTTTGTAGTGATCTGGCAACGCGAGATTAGCTAAAACGGTTTGATAGTATTCTGAATTATCTGATTCGAAGTTTTCATCCATTGAGCTATCCTTAATTACTTTTTGTTCTGTTGTAAGCTACTGAAAAATCGGAATTCTGAGTTAAACACTTTTTTAATTTCTGCCCTGTCTTCGGCGGAAAGCTTTAATAAATCTTGTCGGGTTTTGATAAGGCCTAAATATTTATCAATGAGTAACGATTCTTCATTTATTTCGGTAGCCTTTGTGTAGATAGGAAACGCTATTTCTGTGAGTTCTGTAGCTTTTTGAATTGATTCAACCGATTTATTTTTTTCAACCAAGTAATGTTCTAGTTCATTTTCGCTGCCTAGCAAAAACCTAACCTCCAGTTCAGAGCAAGCCAGTAAACCGTTATATTGATTAACTAAGCTGATAGCCCTAAAAGTTGGGTAAATATTATTTTGCTGATAAAACCGTTGCGCATAATCTAAGCATAGATTACGAAAGAAGTGTTGGTCGTACTGCCCAGTTAATGCCGCTTCCAAATAACCAAAATATGAGTCAAAGTGTGTGGCGATTTGGTCGGCAGTAATGTCAGCTAGAACGCTTTCTACTTCATTCAGTGCAGGGATTCTATTGTAATCCTCGTAATATCTTCGCAATACTTCAATGACTTGCATTCGTGATTTCAGGCGATATTGTAGTTCTTCTATGAGCTGTAAAACTTGTGCGGCGGATTGACTATAATTCACTTCTAACGATGAATTATGCACGGTTTCTTTTTTATCGCGTGGCAGCGGTTCCCAATTATCCTTTTCTATTAGAATGCTGTTCACTTTTTTGGTCAGTTGATGCACTTCGTTCAAGCGTTCTAATGAACCAACAAAATCCAAAACATGAACATAGTCTTTGTTCGGCGTTTTGCGTAATCCCCGGCCTAATTGCTGTAACCAGACTGTATGCGATCCTGTATACCGCATGAAGACCAATAGATTAGTTTCTGGAATATCAACGCCTTCATTAAATAAATCACGGACTAAGATATAACGATAATTGCCTTCGCGAAAATCACGAATATTTTGCCAGCGTTGTTGATCCGTCATTTTTGAATGGACGAAAGTCGCACTACCAGCAGGGAAAAATTGAATGAGGTAGTCTATATGATTGATACTGCGGCAAAAAACAATACCCTTAAGGTTTTGGATTTGCTTGTCTTGTACGGTTTTCTCTATGATGCGGACAACTTCCTCGTCTTTTTTATGCAGGAAAAGCCGTTGGTCTAAGTCGCTAATCGACATACCCATATCGAGTTGGTCTATGCGAGATTGATCCAAGTCATCAAGTAAAACTAGATATTTTGGGAATGCCAGTTTGTTATGGCGTAACGCCCACGCCAAATCATACTTGCCGACATGCCCAGCTGAGCCACCAAAAAATGCTAAAACATCTTTGTTGTCTTCACGAAACGGCGTTGCGGTAAGGCCTATCAGCAATTTTGGATGAAAATGGTCAACGACCGTAGCATAAGTGACGGCGGGTGTATGATGGGCTTCGTCAACAATCACTACATCAAACGTTTCTTTTTCCATCATGGCTATTTTGCTAAACAGAGTATCGAAACTGCCAAACACAAAATCAGTATCTTCTGGATTTGCACCACCAAAGCAAGCAGAAAATGAGTAAGTGCCAATGCCCAAGACGTTTTTAAATGCAGTAACGGATTGCAATAAAATTTCAACTTGATGTGCTAAAAACAGGACGCGCTTCACTTTGCCTTGTTGCAGTAGTCGTTTGACTAAATGGGCGACAGTGTAGGTTTTTCCCAACCCAGTTGCCATTTCTATAAGCAAGCGGTTTTTACCAGCATTAAAACGTGCCACGCTATCGTTAATAACAGTTTCTTGATATGTTCTGGGTTTAATTTCTCGCCCAATTTCAGAATGTTTCTCAATCCATAGGTTTTGCAGAGCATCACGATCAACTAATTCGACACCCAGCCTTAAAGCCCGAACTTTTACCTCGGAAGTGAAATAGGAATTAGTTACCAAAATCATATTGGTGACATTGGCAAGTGCTGCACCTGTTACTAATTGATTTAGGGCTTTTATATCAACGGTTATCCCTACAGTCCTTTGTTTAACTTCGATAGCAAATTTACGTTTGGCTTTATAGGCAAAAATATCAACACCACCATCACCGTGTTGAAATTCTTGCCCCACTTTGGTAATGACGGCATCACTCCAGCCAGCAGCAACAAAAACATTACGCACGAAAATCTCAAAATCAGATGGAGAAAGTAAATCTATTTTTTTGAAGTCAGTAATCATTTATTACCATAACTCCCTTTTATTAACTTCAGAATGAAAAATCCAAATATAAAGTATATATATACCTTCGGATTCCCCTGTATAAGTAACACGGAGCGACCTGCCCCCAAGTCGTAGTGCCAAGGGTATCTTCGCAAAATCTACAAATTAGCCACACAGTTTCCTTCTCGTTTTCACTTCTTGAGGCGGCATTCCGAAAGCAAGCCGCAAAGCCTCACGCTCGTTATCACAGTCTGGCATAGCCAGTCTGTCCCTATGTCTTGCACAAGAGCAAAGCTGTTGTGCCTATTTCAATAAAGCATAGTGATAAACCGTTAGAAAGTGAAATGTTTATAGATTTAATAAATGCAGCTGAATTTGTTTATCTGTCCTTAAAACCTGAAACTTTAATTTAATCAGAGGAATCCTGAAATTTACATGCAATCACGCATTGAAAAATCAGTAGCTCATTTTTTAGCCGTAACATTAGCGCCTGAATGTGGCGAAATCTTTAAAACAATTCGTGCTAAACGAAATGGCTGGATCAAAATGCCAGCCTGGCTTGAGCAGGCTCGCAAGAACTCTGGCCTTGGTGATACCTATGTAACGCTCTATGAAGCTGAGCCTCGTATTAACTATTGCTTGATTAAAGCAATTTTTCTTGAGAATACCAGCGAGCAAGTCAAGCAGTTCGACAATGCATTTGCTGAGGTCAGTGAAGTTGAAAAGCTAGCTATCCTGAAGAATTTTAATGATGATTTGCCTATTGAAAATATTGGTAATGAAATTGGAGATGTTTTGTCGCAACTAAGAGAAGCGCCCGAAATAACACAAGAGGAGTTTGATGCATTACCAGAAGAAGAAAGAATTTCGGTTATTCATCGCATGCAATTCTTCTTGGCTTTTCTCTATGCAACTTTCTTTAATAGTATTGCGCTTATGGTTCATGGACAGAAGCTCACAACGCTTGTGCAGCTTGCGTTACAGGGTGATAAAAAAGCATTTTGTAAGGCGTGCAAATAGATCACAATTTGCTAATAGGACACCCATATTTTCAAGATATTTATGCAAGATTACAAACAGGCGAAATCCCAAATTTTCTTGATGATATTTTAAGACACCTATCCAGGCCTCCTATTCAAGGGAGAATTCGTTTTCCAGCTTTGTATTCACTCTTTGCAACGCTAGATTTATTCGGGTGGTTGAATGATTTTACTGCTCCTGAAATTCTGGATATGTGCGATGAAGCGGGATTAGATCGCTATCAAAACCGTATAGAGGATGAAAATTATCTGATCAAACGTCGTTTGGAGTATCGCAAGAAGCAGAAATTAGGCTTTTAGTCAATGCACTGAAAATCATTTTTGAGTGCATTCAGATTCTTTGTCTTGATGCATAAAGTTCGTATCCGTTGCGGCAAGCATTTTGCATGGCCGCCGTGGATATGAGGTTTTTTATCATGAACAAAGAAATTGACGTTTTATCTAGTGCTATAACATCCGAACCAACTGAATCCGCTGAGCCATCACGCGATGCAACGCGCGCGAGCGCGGCCGCGTGGCGGGGTGGAGAAGTGGAACAAGATTTGGCGGATGCTCTGCATCAGTCCGAGTCATCTTCACAGGGTACGCCGTCTAGTAACACAGTAACACAGTACCCTATAACTGCAATAGTGAATATTTTAAGCTTTTAAGAATTGGGGTTGATAGCCTGTATTTATCCTATCAAGGTGAATTATTCCCAGAAGTCAAAGAACGTGTGGTAAAGCCTAAGCAATTAGCACAGCATCCTGAAGCAGATCAACAAGCGCAAGCACAATATGCCATTGCCGGTCATATCTTTGAAGTCAAGGATAGAGGCTCATCAATATTTCCCTTTGTCATAGAAGATGGCGCTTTTCGTATCAGTCTATCCAAAACCAGCAAAAAGACACCAATGGCGTATGTGAAATTATCTTCCCGATATCTAGAGCTTACACAAAAAGCATAACTAACTGATTGAGTTTAACAATATTGTATTTTTTGGTAAAATAGTGCACATAAATATGTAAATTAACACCAAAAACCGTGCACTATGATTCGTTATATCAGCCAAAAGCAATTGTCACTCGAAGGATTTGATACACCGCCGGGCATGATTCT
>JAIELR010000178.1 GCA_019752835.1 Gammaproteobacteria bacterium
GATGCTGTCATTGGATTACCGGGTAATCTATTCCCAACCACCAATATCCCTGTGGCTATTCTGGTTTTCGATCGCTCGCGTGAAAAAGGTGGTGCTCGTGAGGATTGTAAGAGCGTTCTGTTTGTGGATGCCAGTCGTGAATATACATCAGGCAAAAATCAAAATACTCTTTCCGATGAGCACCTGGCGAAGGTTATGGACACTTATATAGCCCGAACTGAAGTAGCGAAATATGCACATATCGCCGATGTCGCAGAGATCAAAGAAAACGACTTTAACCTCAATATTCCACGCTATGTTGATACTTTTGAAGAAGAAGAGGAAATCGATATTGCTGCAGTTCAAGTGGAAATTGAACAGTTGGAGAAAGAGCTGGTGGAAGTGCGTAAGCAAATGGCGGCTATGTTGAAGGATTTGGTTCCATGAGTAAAAAACTAACAATGGACGTTGCAACTCAAAATATCATGACTGAATTTTTACTTTATACGACGCCTAATGGCAATGTCAAAGTAGAGGTTTTATTGAATAATGAAACCTTATGGTTAACTCAGAAACGGATCTCTGAGTTATTTGGCGTTGGTGTACCGGCAGTGTCTAAACATCTTGAAAATATCTATAACCAAGGCGAGTTGGTACCTGAGGCAACTATTTCCATTTTGGAAACAGTTCAAAAAGAAGGCACACGTGAAGTAAGACGTAAGGTGGAATATTACAATCTTGATGCCATTATTTCCGTAGGTTATCGGGTCAACTCCAGTCAAGCCACGCAGTTCAGAATCTGGGCAACTCAGATGATTAAGGAATATAATATCAAGGGCTTTGTCTTAGATGACGATCGGTTAAAAAATGGTCGTTATTTTGGCAAGGACTATTTTCGTGAATTATTGGAACGGATCCGCTCTATCCGCGTCAGTGAACGGCGTATTTATCAACAGATTACAGACATCTTTGCCGAATGCAGCATGGATTATGATCCTCATTCAGAAACAACCCGCCAATTTTATGCCCATGTGCAAGATAAGTTTCATTTTGCCATCACCGGTCACACCGCATCGGAAATTGTTTATCTAACGAAGTCGCACACGACGTGCGACGAGCGTGAGGAGCCGCAGGTCCGGGTGTTGAGCCGCAGGCGAAACACAAGGGAACCGACACGGCGTTGAGTCATTGTGGTAGCTTACCTCAGAGCGTCAGCGAAGAGGTAAGCGGACGCAGGGCTCACGAGCACTCCCGCTGAAGGCGATACTTGTCGCGAATTTTTTGCTCCTTTTGGCGGACTCGGAGTCCCAAAAGGTCTTGCAAAAAAACGCGACACTATCAATGCAGATGCTAGTAAACCCCTAATGGGCATGATGACCTATAAAAACGCCCCTGGTGGCCGGGTATTAAAATCTGATACTACCGTCGGTAAAAATTACCTCTCCGAAAGTGAGATTAAAAAGCTAGAGCGCACAGTATCCTCCTTTTTCGATTATATCGAAGGGGTTATTGAGCGTCGAAATTCATTTACTATGGAAAGTTTCGCCGAAAGCGTGAATAAATTTCTTGAGTTTAATGAATATAAGATATTAGAAGGTCATGGCAATGTGTCGCGGGAACAAGCCAAACAAAAAGCCTTT
Source organism: Gammaproteobacteria bacterium (assembly GCA_019752835.1). The sequence goes on from JAIELR010000178.1 coordinate 1,620, forward strand.
ACCGAATATGAAAAATTCAATAAGCAGCAAAAAATCGAGTCAGATTTCGATAGGGTCATTAAAGTACTAAAGAGTGAAGCTTTAAAGCAAGAAGAAGAGCAGTGAGCTCAAAATTTGCACGGGCCGCTCCCTCTCCCCGCAGCTACACGCTGGATTTTGTCGCTTCGCTCATGTTTAAGCTGCGTGGGAGAGGGCTGGGGTTAAGTGATATACACAAAATTTGCACAAATAGTTAGTGTTAGGAGTAAGGTTAAAAAGGTAATAGAAACAAATAGTTGAGTTGCATGGTGATTTGTGATCAAATAAGTTTTTTCACCGACATATGAGAGCACCACACCATGCAACAGATGCAATTATTACATGAAATTTTGTTAAATTCACGTGCTGTAAAACATAAATCACGCTTAAGTTCATTACTTGCTGCGGTAGAGAGTGTTTCACAGGGCGCTGACTTAAGTTTAACGTCCTTGGGAAGGCATATGCAAAAGGCCATTAAGCCACGAAGCAAAATACAAGAAATCAATTATTTGTTGAGTAATGGACAATTATATAACGAACGCCTTTCTATTTACGCAGCAGTCAATCAATGGGTTATTGGCAATGAAAAATTGTTATTTATTGCTATTGATTGGTCAACTATTGTCGCCCATAAACAGCATCTATTGAGGGCAAGTATTGTCCGTAAAGGCCGCTGCATGACGGTGTATGAAGAAATTCATGTTGAAGAAAGATTAGGTACGGGAGAGGTTCATCAGAAATTTTTGAGTAATTTAAAGCGAGTATTACCTAAAGGAATTGATATTTGCTTAATTGTAGATGCAGGATTTAAAACAGATTTTTTTATTCAGGTTCAAGCAAGTAACTGGGATTACCTAGCGCGAGTTTTATCCAATATGCATTATACACCGCATGACAAAGAGCAATGGGAGCCCTGCACGAATTTATATGAAAAAGCCACGGAAAAACCGCATGCAATAGGTCGAGTAACGCTAGCTAAATCAAATAAAGTGGACAGCCAATTATATCTGTATAAAAAAATCAAAGAGGATACTTAAGAGGGAAAAGAAATAAAGGTGCGCAAGATTAAACATGGGAAAAAGGAGCGAGAATATCGAAATTCAGCAAAAAAACCGTGGTTAATCGCATCATCACTTGAACTGCCAGCTGAAAAAATCATGGCTATTTACCGAAAAAGAATGAAAATAGAACACGATTTTAGAGATACAAAAGATCCACGCTGGGGGTTAGGGATTAGAGAAAGCCGAACAAAGGATCCTGCACGTTTAATACTGCAGTTACTCATTGGTTTTCTTGCTACCTTTATATTGTGGTTAATTGGGCTGTGCCTGGAAAGGAAAGGGCTACATCGTGACTTTCAAGCAAACTCAATTAAACATAAAAGAGTTTTATCATTAGTTTTTTTAACCCTTGAAGCGATTAGAAGTGGTTACATGAAATTTATATCAATGACTGATTTGCTAGAAATCAAAAAAGAGGGGTTGTATGATGCTACATTGTGTGGTTAAATTTTGTATAGATCACTTAGGGGCTGGGGAGAGGGGCATTTGAGGTTAGCAAGGCTTAACTTAAGGCAGTGAGAGAATGTTTGCATCTTGGAATATATGTGAAGCCAGTGGGTTAAAGCATAAAAAAACTCACAAGAAATTCTTGTTAGTTCGATTAATAGTACACGCACCAGATTAAAGGAGAAAAGATATGAGCTCAATCATTCAGCAACACCATAAAACGTTTGAGGAATTGAAGCAACTGACCCAAAATAATATCGAGTTCTGGTACGCAAGAGAACTTCAGGCAGCTTTGGACTATGCAAGTTGGGATAAGTTCAAGCGGGTCATTCAGAAAGCGATGACAGCCTGTCAGAAGTCTGGTCAAGAACTTGACGACCATTTTTCCCATCTGGGAAAAATGGTCAAATTAGGGTCAGGAGGACAACGAGAAGTAGAGGATTATCAACTTTCTCGGTACGCTTGCTACTTGATTGTACAAAACGGCGATCCCTCCAAATCAGTGATAGCCAATGGTCAAACCTATTTTGCCATTCAAACACGCCGACAGGAACTGACTGATGATCCAGATTTTAAACAATTAGATGAAGATAAAAAACGCATTTTCTTACGCAATGAATTAAAAGAGCATAATAAACAACTCGTTGCAACAGCTTCACAAGCAGGCGTCGAAACTAATCTCGATTTTGCCATCTTTCAAAATCATGGCTATCAAGGACTTTATGGTGGATTAGATGCTAAAGGCATTCATCAGCGTAAAGGCCTGAATAAAAATCAGCAAATACTTGATAATATGGGCAGCACCGAGCTAGCCGCAAATTTGTTCCGTGCCACGCAAGCTGAGGACAAGCTACGCCGAGAAAATATTCAAGGTAAGGCAAAAGCCAATAATACCCACTACGAAGTTGGCAAAAAAGTGAGGCAAACGATTGAGGAGCTGGGTGGGATTATGCCAGAAAATCTGCCAACCCCCACAAAGGATATTAAAAAACTTGGACAAAAAGTGAAGCTTTCGGAAAGGAAACAGATTAAGTGTGAGGAAATTAGTGATGAATAAGACAGAAAAAATCCCGGTTGGTTGGCTAAGCAAGAGATTATCACACTTAATAAAAAAATTAGATGCTGGTGTGAGTGTTAATTCGGAGAATAGAAGTATCCAAATTGGTGAGTATGGAATATTGAAAACCAGTGCAGTCACAAATGGGGTCTTCAATGCCAATGAAAATAAAGTTATTATTTCTACAGAGTTAAAGAGAGCGAGAATTTCACCAACTCGTGATCGAATAATTATGAGCCGGATGAATACTCCAACTCTTGTTGGTGCAAATGCATATGTTCCAGAAACCAGAGAGGACTTATTTTTGCCAGATAGACTGTGGCAGCTTGTTCCCAAAGCTAATAGTGTAAATATGAAATGGCTCTCTCTGGTTTTATGCTCGCCCAAATATCGAGCAAAATTGTCTTCTTTTGCAACTGGCACAAGTAATAGCATGAAAAATATCACGAAAGAAGATGTCAATACGTTGCCAATTCTTTTGCCCCCTATACCCGAACAAAAAGCCATTGCCGATTTGCTTTCCACTTGGAACAAAGCTATCGAAAAAACTGAGCGGCTGATTGAGGTGAAGGAAAAACAATTTAAATGGTTGATAAGCACCCTGAGCCAAGGTAAAAACAAGTGGGACAAGGTGAAGCTTGGGGAAATTTGCAAAGTCAAAAAAGGCAAACAGTTAAATGTAGCTCATATGAAAGAGAGTGGTATTTATTATGCCCTAAATGGAGGAATTCAACCATCGGGAAGAACTGATGATTGGAACGCTGAGGCAGATACTATAACGATTAGTGAGGGTGGAAATTCTTGCGGATATGTCAATTTCAATACAGAAAAATTTTGGTCAGGTGGACACTGCTATTCACTTTTTAACCTCCAAAAATCTGTAGATAATCAATATTTATTTTTTTACTTGAAAATGAATGAGCAAAAGCTTATGAATTTACGCGTAGGTTCAGGGCTCCCCAATATCCAAAAGAAAGATCTTGATAGTTTTCCTGTGCTACTTCCAATTTTATTAAAACAAAAACAAATAGCTGAAATTTTAAGTACTGTTAAGCAAGAAAGCAACGTCCTCAAGCAACTAGCAGAAAAATACAAAACCCAAAAGCGTGGTTTAATGCAGAAATTGCTCACTGGTGAGTGGCGAGCGAAACCGGAAATCGTTAATCAAGACATGGAGTTATAATCATGAAGATATCGCAGGTAAAAATTTCTAATTTTCGAGGGTACAAAGATGAAACAACGATTGATATTAACAGCCTGACTGTTTTTGTCGGGAAAAATGATGTTGGAAAATCAACAATACTGGAAGCCCTCGATATATTTTTTAATGAGGGTAGAGGCATCATAAAACTTGATAAGGAAGATATCAACAAAAAAGAATTAAATGAAGGCAATAAAGATATAACTATATCTGTTATATTTGAAGAATTTCCAAAGGAATTGGTTATTGATAGCACAAATCATACAACACTGGCGGATGAGTATCTTTTAAATTGTAATGGTAAGCTGGAAGTTGTTAAAACTTACTCAAATGCTGGAAAAGAAAAGGTTTCAATAAAAGCAAACCATCCTATAAATCCCGATTGCGCAGAATTACTCCTCAAAAAACAAAAGGATTTACAAGGAATAATTAAAAAAGAATCTATCATCTGTAATGATCAAACACGAAATGCTGTAATGAGAAAGGCAATTTGGGCGAAGTGCTCGGAAAACCTTCAACTTCAAGAGGTTGAGATAGACGTAACTAAAGAGGATGCAAAGAATATTTGGGATCAACTCAAAAACTACATGCCGCTTTATTCATTGTTTCAGTCAGATAGAAAAAATAGCGATGGAGATAGTGAAGTTCAAGATCCGATGAATTTGGCTGTTAAGGAAATACTTAAGGATTCAAGCATTAAAAGTACACTGGATGACGTGGCTGCGAAAGTAAGTGGAAAATTAAAAGAGGTAGCAGAACGCACCCTAAACAAACTTAGAGAAATGAATCCTGAAATTGCCAATAGTTTAAACCCTGTTATGCCTACTTCCGAAACTCTTAAATGGATGGATGTTTTCAAAAATGTGTCAATTTCTGGTGATGATGACATTCCAATTAATAAACGTGGGAGTGGCGTTAAGCGATTGGTTTTAATAAATTTTTTCCGTGCTGAAGCTGAGAGAAGAAAAACTGAAAAGAATGTGCCTCATATTATTTATGCGATAGAAGAGCCTGAAACTTCACAGCACCCAAAACATCAAAAAAAACTCATAGAGGCTTTTATTGAGCTTGCACAAAACAACCACACACAAGTTATTTTGACAACACATAGCCCTTCTATTGTTAAAATGTTGGATTTTGAACACCTAAAGCTGATCAAAGGGGAGGAGAGCAAAGAGGTTGTCAATATTACAAAACACAACCTGCCATATCCGTCACTCAACGAAGTGAACTTTCTTGCCTTCAATGAATCTGATGACGGGTATCATAATGAGTTGTATGGTTTTATTGAAAGCGAAGGATGGTTAACAAAATTCAAACTAGGAAAGCAAACAAGATCATATACAAAACAACTAAAGAATGATCAGACACAGAGTGAACAAAAAATTCTCAGCGAATATATTCGCCATCAAATCCATCATCCTGAAAACACGCACAACCATCGATTCACTGGTCAAGAGTTACAGCAATCAATAAGCGAGATGCGAGAATTTATTGTGAGTCAACAAAATGCCTAACTTCCAAACCAACGAAAAACACCTTTCCCAACTCCCCGCCTTGCAACTCCTGATTAACATGGGTTTTGAATTTTTAACACCTTCTGAAACCTTACATGAACGACAAAATAGAACCTCTAATGTCTTACTGGAAACTATTCTTCGAAATCAACTGAAAGAAATAAACCGTATTCAACATCGAGGGGGCGAGTATCTTTTCAGTGAGGAAAATATCCAAGCAGCGATCCAAAAAATTAAAAATATCAAATATGACGGGTTACAAAAAACCAATGAAGCAGTTTATGATTTAATCACGCTAGGTACTGCCATGGAGCAGACTATTGAGGGTGATTCCAAAAGTTTTAATTTGAACTATATCGATTGGCGCAATTTTGATCGCAATCGCTTTCATGTGGCGGTAGAATATCGGGTTGAGCGTTCTAGAAGTACGGAAATAGTTCGGCCAGATATCGTATTATTTGTTAATGGTATCCCTTTTTGTGTGATTGAGTGTAAAGCG
>JAIELR010000239.1 GCA_019752835.1 Gammaproteobacteria bacterium
GCTTTTAACCGCTTTCCATGACTGAATAAAGATAGAGTAACGTATTTTTTCCCGGAAAATTAAAGCGCCAATGACGATCAGCGCCAATACAAACAAGCTCCCCAGCAGGACCCTGTGAACGCTAATAAAGTTTTCTTTGTGCGCAATGACTGGCGCAGTCAATTTAACTGCAGTCTGTGTCGTTTGTGCTTGGGTAGTTTGCACCGAGGCAGCGCCAGCTGAAGTTTTGTTTTTCAATACACTTAACGCTTGCTCGTCATGTGTTAACTGCGTTTGCAATGTGCGCAACTGCGCACGAAGATTCCTGACCTCAAGCTGCAATGCTTGATTAGCGGTTTTTAGAACGTCTATCGTCTGATTAGATGTCGTCGATTCATTTGCTGCACCTGATTGAAGTATAATCAGATCAGACTCTGAGCCCAAGAGCGATGGTTCAGCAGGGGTAACAGGTGGCAACAATTCCATTTGTGGTATCGATGAAGCAGGCGCAATTGTTTGAGGTGCCGTTGAAGCCGGTACTGGAATCGGCTCAGGGTTGCTTGCCTTCACTGCAGGATTAGTCTGTGAACTCCCCTGTTCCGCTGGTTGTCTTGGTATCGGTGCAGCATTGATTGTACTTGTAGCGTTATTTTCTATATTGATATTCTGCGCGGGAACTGGCGGTTCTATATTGCGTGCCGAGGGCAAGACTGTTGTTTGTGTTTGCATTTGCCATGCATTGTTTTGTTTTACAATCAATTGCTCTGCATACTGATTGTTTATGGCATTTGCCTGAGCAGTACTTGGCAATACTAAACGATACCCAGCCTTCAAGCCATTAATATTATTTTTCAAAAAAGCTTGAGGATTGAGTTGAAAAATAGCAACCATCATTTGCGCTGAGGAAGTTTGGCGACTCGGAGCAAATTTTTGTGCAATTTCCCATAAATTATCCGAACGAGTTGTTGGGCCATAAAAAGCAGTAGTGCTTGGTACTACTATTTTTGTTCGTTTTTTTGGAAATGAACTAGAGGTAACGGTAGATTTCTGTGCAACAGAGGGATAATTTGAGGGATCAAGGAAGACCGTATATTCTCGCAATATCTTCCCATTTGGCCAGTAAAGTTGCAGCAAAAATGTCAGTACCGGTTGATCAATGGGCTGGGTAGATGAGACTTGGATATAAAATTGCTGTTGCTTATTTTGCGCAACATCAAATTGCAAGTTTAAAAGATTTAAATCTCGTTTTAGCCCAACAGCATTAAATTCTTTGTCTGAGGCTAATTTTACTTTTACGGCTGCAAAAGGCACATTGCCCAAATCAATGATAGGAATAGTTGCATTAATAGGTTCATTCAGCGATGATTTTACCTGCATATCGCCTAGGCCAGCAGCCAAAACCGCAAAGGGAATGAGCAGCAACAAAAAAAGACTAACTATTTTTATTAAGACCTGTTTCATACGGCCATGTAATCCTTACAACTAAGCTGCTATCATACCTGAAAACATCTAATGACAAAAGGGATATAGGATATTCATATGATGGATCTCATTACATTACTAAAAGACCTAACGGCCTGCCCCTCGTTGACCCCTAATGATGCGGGCTGTCAAGCCATACTGACTCGTTTGTTGCATGAATGGGGATTTAAAACAACCGCCTTACCTTATCAAGGCGCGAGTAACTTTTGGGCTACACCCGGCAGCAACCCAACCCCGAAACTTGTTTTAGCGGGTCATACAGATGTTGTTCCCACAGGAAATCTTGACGACTGGCGGTTTCCCCCTTTCGACGCTACTATACATGAAAATTACATTTATGGTCGTGGCATCGCAGATATGAAGGGCAGTTTAGCAGCCATGATGTGTGCTGTTGAACAATTTATTTGCGATTTTCCCGATAAAGCCTCAGAAATTGGTTTTTTAATTACCAGCGCCGAAGAAGGTCCGTCCGATCTTGGAACACCCATCGTATTAGAGCATCTTAAAAAACAAGGGATACACTTCGAATACTGTCTGGTTGGCGAACCAACGTGTGAAGTAGAACTAGGCGATACCATCAAGAATGGGCGTCGTGGCTCGCTGACAGGCCAGCTACGTATTCAAGGAAAACAAGGTCATATTGCCTATCCTCATTTAGCCTCCAATCCGATTCACAGCATTGCACCCTTTTTGCAGGAGTTCGTTAGAACGACGTGGGATACAGGAAATGTTTACTTTCAACCTACTCAAATGCAAATTTCCAATATTCAGGCTGGAACGGGCGCTGGTAATGTTATTCCAGGTGCTTTAGAGCTCTTATTTAATTTTCGCTACTCTCCTCAAGTAACGGCGGAGCAATTAATGCAAAAAACTGAAGAATACTTAAATGAGCATTGTTTATCATATGAAATTGAGTGGAAACTTTTTGGTGAACCTTTTTTAACCAAGCCAGATCGCTTAATACAAGCTTTAAGCCAGTCAATTCAAACTATTTGCGGTATTACCCCTACCCTTTCAACCACAGGCGGAACCTCCGATGCTCGATACATTGCCAAAACAGGTGCACAAGTTGTCGAATTTGGCTTACTTAATACCGGAATACACCAAGTCAATGAGCATACTCTCATTGATGACCTGTACAAACTAAAAAACATTTATTACACTTTATTTAATGAATTGCTGTAGAAATAGCTCCGACAAAACAAAAGGTTAAACAACGTACGTCATGCCAACAAATCATTTCTTTACGCGTATATCGCTCTTTATTCGAGAGCTATGGCGCCGACCTCAAGCCATAGGCGCGGTTTGCCCAAGCGCGCCACATTTAACTAATAAAATGGCGGCACAAGTCAGCAAAAAAAAACCAGGGATAGTCATTGAAGTTGGCGCTGGAACGGGGGCGGTAACAAAAGCCTTATTGGCCCGCGGTATTTCGCCCTCAAACTTAGTGGTTATTGAACAATCGCCAGATTTGGCGGATTACTTGAGAAAACAATTTCCTGGCGTACTTGTTATAGAGGGAGATGCCGCGATATTGCGACAACTATTACCCGATCCAAATGCTGAAATTAATGCAATTGTTTCCAGTTTACCTCTGCTCTCACTACCGCCCGAGCAGGTTGTCGCCATATTGAAAGAATGGGCGCATCTTTTGCCGCCGAAAAGTAAACTCATTCAGTATACTTATAATTTTTTTTCCTCTAAACCTACACATATGATTGGTTTTACACTAATAAAATCTTATTCCATTTGGCTCAATGTCCCACCAGCTAAAATTCAGGTATTTCGAAAAAACTAAACGTGCAGACTCAAAGCAATTCGGTTCGGATGATCTTGATTTGCCTGGTATGCAATTCCACCCTTTATCGGGTCGGTTAAAGGGCTATTTTTCGGTTTCAGTGAACGGCAACTGGCGAGTAATATACGGCTTTAAAGATGAAAATGCCGTATTGGTCGATTATTTAGATTATCATTGAGGTAGACTATGCGTAAACATTTACACCCAGGCGAACATGTGAGAGACATTCTGATTGATGGTGCTGGCTTGACAGTAACAGAAGCTTCCGAACGTTTAGGGATTACACGGACTTCATTATCTCGTCTTATTAATGGTCATACCGGAATTACACCTGAAATGGCATTGAGATTATCAACATTATTAGGAACGAGTATTGAAATGTGGCTTAACTTACAAATGCACTATGATGTTTGGGTGCTGAAAAAGGCAAACAAACAAATTAGCGTTTTGCCATTGAAAGAAGCTGCTTGAGGGGTATATGCAGCAGATTGTTCTGCATGGATGAAAAAAAACCATTTTCATCCATCCCGATAGCGAAAATTGGAACTGTTCCAGTTGGATTGTCTTTAGTAGCGGGTTATCGAAAAGATGATTTTTTACTTACCGCTGCAAAACAATTATTTGGATCAGAGCCTTATTGAAAGTGAAGTTCATTAAATTAGTTTTTTTTGATGCGATTCCAAACCTTACCCCTTTTGACTAGATTTACACTGTGTTTTTTAACCATCCGTTGAAGCTGGAATCCAACGATATAATGTCGGCACCGAGATCCCGAGATTTTTGGCAACATCCTTAGGTAGCGTGCCAGAAGCAAGTAATTGTTTAGCTGACTCAATCTTACTTTGGGTCATTTTTCGCTTGCGACCGGCCCACTCGCCCCTTTGCTTTGGCAGCGGCTAAGCCCGCTTTCGTTCTTTCAGCCATTAACTCACGTTCCATTTGGGCAAGGCTTGCCATCACATGAAAAAAGAAACGTCCCGCTGGTGTGGATGTATCGACATTATCGGTAATGCTTTTAAAATGAATTTCCTTCTGATGTAATTGATTAACCAAATCAATTAAGCCCTTCACTGTCCGGCCTAATCGGTCTAGCTTCCAAACAACTAAGGTGTCATTTTTTCTCAATACTTCAAGAGCCATACTCAGTCCTGGACGATTTGCTTTAGTCCCTGATATTTGATCCTGATAAAGTTTTTCACAACCAACCTGTTGTAATGCAGACAACTGTAAATCTAAGTTTTGATCAGCCGTTGAAACACGAGCGTAGCCTATGAGCATGGTTTATTCCAACACCCACTCACCGTGGGTTTTAATTTCTTTATGCATAGCATCAGGCGCAAGATCAAGTTCTCCAGGCCAAGTGACTGCACCATAGTTGATAAACACTTGTTTAAAATAGGTTTCGTCTTTTAATGCTTCGAATACACCCGTCAAATGGGACGGCTTAAATCTAACGATTCCTTCCAGCCCATCTTCAAACTTCACCTTCAGAAAAAGGTGCTGCTGTGGTTCTACTGCTGTAACGTTCCAATACATAAGCTTCTCCTAGCGCAATGGTTCGTTTTTGAGATTTTTTGGAATATTCAATTAACTACCACATTGTTTCAATTGAAACTATTGATGTTGCTCTTCGCCAATGTCATTAAATTGGTTAATGTGAACCTCGCCCTCAGGAAAGCGTGCAACAATATCTAACTCGCCACCCATCGCTTCAATATAACTTCGCAGTGTGGAAATATACATATCAGCCCGTCTTTCAATACGGGACAAATTAGCCTGTTTTGTTGACAGAAGTTCAGCTAGACGTTGTTGACTAAAATGCCTGGCTTGCCTTAATTCCTGTAATGGCATCGCGTTTAGCATTTCTTGTGTTTTCAAGGACGCTTGTTTCTGTGCCTCTACCGACATTTTTGCTTTCAATTGATTAAAATTTTTACTCATCTAATAATCCCTCCTTCTTAAGGGTAGTTATGTGCTCATCATACAAACGATCAGCTATCGGTACGTACTCGATGTACCATCGGTTATTACCTGTTTTATCACCGCCTATCAGTAAGATGGCGTTTCTCAGTGGATCAAACGCATACAAAATACGATAAGGGGACCTTGCTGCTGAATTCTTAATTCTCGCATATGTGGATGTTTCGATCCGTTGATTCCCGATGAGTGTGGATGACGAAGATTAACGCCAAGTGCTTCCAGTAATCCCACAGAAGCCACAATATCGGTTTGTTCTACTTCATTTAACACATTCCACCAGTCTTCAAATTCATCTGTATATTCAATATCCCACATATCCACCCTGCCAATGATTTGTTTATTAATTATTACACAAAGGTAATATTACGTCAAGGTAATATTACAATAAGAGCGAGCAAATGGAGTTATTCAATGTTGAATATTCAATCTTGTCATTTAGGTGCGATGGGTATATAAACTTAATGGAGAATATACAAAATGAACCTCGTCACATATACATTGGCCGAAAGACTCGGCACAACATTATTACAATTAAACGCAATGTGCGTCACCGCAGAATCCTGCACCGGCGGCGGAATTGCAAAAGCCATTACTGAAATTCCAGGAAGCTCGCAATGGTTTGAACGTGCGTTCATAACGTATAGCAATAGGGCAAAACACGAAATGTTGGGTGTGCCAGAAGCAATGCTATCTGAAGTAGGTGCTGTCAGTAAAGAGGTTGTCTGCGCAATGGCAACTGGCGCTCTTGAAAAAAGCCCTGCGGATTATAGCGTAGCGATCAGCGGTATTGCAGGCCCAGACGGTGGCTCACCGCTCAAACCTGTTGGCTTAGTTTGGATGGCATGGGCAGCACGTACTACCGGAGTTTTAGCTGCTCGGTCGTTTATTTTTAGCGGTGATCGCCATGCCATCCGTGAACAAGCGATTGAGCAGGCCTTGAGCGAGTGGCTAGATTTACTTCCTCAACACCACTAGCCAACCTTTAACATCCACGCCCTTCTGCTCTCTTAGCTTAAGCTGCACGAGCTCGATTAAATCAAAATCAAGCTCACTGGCCAAGCGTTTTAAGTAATCCGCATGGTGAAGGTAACGGCCCGTTTCTGTCAACTCAAAGTCACGGTTATAACCGACCTCAGTCGTAAAAATAAGATATCCCTCTGGCAAGAGGGCTTGATAACATTGCAGCAACAAATCATGGAGATCACCGACATAAACAAAAGCATCAGACGCAATAATCAAATCAAACTTTTGTTCCCATCGCACTAAAACCGAGGTCATGTCTTCTTGAATTAGCTCGTCATAAATATGTTTTTTTTCAGCAATTTTTAACATATTAAATGAAACATCAACTCCTACTAAATAATCTGCTTGCGAACGAAAATACCGCCCCGCGAGGCCAGTACCACAACCTAAATCCACAATAGTTACGCGTTTAACATCATCAAAGTATCGACCAGCATAATGGTAGATAGCTTCAGGCACTTTATATTGCAAACTATCCATTAATTCATGATCAAAATTATCTGCATAATTATCAAAAAGGGATTCAACATAGGCAAGCGGTGCTTGGTCGGGTTGATTTTTGCCTGTTAATGCAGCCAAACGATAAGAGGCTATCTCATCGTTTGGTCGTAATGAAAGCGCTAATCGATAATGTTTTTTAGCTAATTCAACTTGATTGAGTTTGACTAAAGTCGTCGCATAATTATCATGAGCATCCGGATCATCTGCTTTAATTTTAATCGCAGCGCCTAAATGATAAGCAGCCGTTTCCCATTTTCGCTGCTGCATATAAATAGCACCTAGATTAAAATGTGCCGTGTAATGCTGTGGATCTTGAGATAAAATTTCGTAATAATGAGATATGGCTTCATCAAATTGTTTCGATGTAACATAAAGTGCAGCAAGATTGCTGTGTGCAAATAAATGATTAGGCTCCATTAACAAAACCTGCTCAAATTTTACTATAGCATTTTTTAACTTTTTGACTTTTTTTTATACATCACTTTGACTTTCGACGTTTTGACCTTTACTTTATCTTTTGACATTTTATTTTATCAACTCTAATTTTTATTGACTTTGACTTTTTATTTCTAT
>JAIELR010000250.1 GCA_019752835.1 Gammaproteobacteria bacterium
AATCGAAGCAGGTGCGGCAGATTATTGGTATAAATACGTGGGATTGGATGGCAAAATCATTGGATTAAACCGTTATGGTGAATCAGCCCCGGCCCCTGCAATTTTTGAGGCACTTGGGTTTACGGTGGAGAATATTGTGAGGACGGCATTGGGATTTTTTGGTTGACGGAAATGAAAACGGATGCCCTCGGTTTCACCAATTAACATCCGCCGATCGTGCATTCCCGATCCGCTTAAGGGAATAGCACATTTTTCTTTAGTATGCAAACCAGGCCTTAAGTGAAACAGCGCATTAAATTGGGGTTTTACCATTAGTCAATATATCCCACCATTTTTTTATTCCTCATAGAAAATAACCCGCCAGTTTAGGGGTCCACTATACCTTTAAATAGAGAAATAATCCGAGTAAATTGGAAGATTAACTTCCAATTTACTCGGATTTTAAGTACTCATACACTGAAATTATCTGCGGTCATTCGAAGAAATGTAATCGATATTTCTCAATACGTTGCAAATATAGCTATTCACACTTAAGTCTTCTCTTATTGCAGCAAGAGCAACTCGTTGATGCAATTCATGGCCGAGCCTAACATTTAACGAGCCTTTAAATGGTTTTTCTGGTTCAACGTTTTCCTGTTCACATGTAGCCAGATAATCCTCAACCGCCTCTTCGAAGGCTTTTTTGATGCCTACCGCATCTTGTGCCTCATAAGAAACAAGCGCTCTAATAAACTCTAATTTACCATAAAAAATTGGTTCATCTGGATCATAATGGACTGAACCAAAATATTCTTTATATTCAATTAAATCTTTCATAATTGCCCCCTATTCTTTAACTCGGCGATAATTTGTTTTATTTGATATGCTTTCAAAATAGAACTTGGGTGTGGCTTGTGCAGCATAATTGGTGCAAATCGCTTATGTAAAAATCTGACTCGCGAGCCACTCGTTTTACCTGCTTGTGTTTCTTTGTAGCCCAATGATGTTAATACTTTTAAAAGTTCATCCCAAGTGAAATCATTTGGTTTTGATTGAAACTTCACCTTTAGCTTATCAATTTGACCCATCATCACCACCACTTGCTACATCAATCAATTATAAGTGAAAAAAAATAAAATAGCAACTGTTTTTAGTCGCAAAATGGGCGGCTATGCTAATTATATTGCACCACAATGTACCCCAAAAATACAGCTGATTGGAATTATTTTTTATGAATTCATTACAAACGTAATTTAAAAAAAATGTTTGTCATGGTTAATCTCTCTCCCATTTTTGGGGAGAGGGAGCTTAGCGAAGAGAAATAATCCGAGTAAATCGGAAGTCCGACTTCCGATTTACTCGGATTATCGAGGCTCCACTCCCCTGATTGCGCTGCGCTTCATCCAGGCTATCAATCTTTTCAAGTGAAGGTAGGTGTACATCTTTTTCAAATATGGTATCCTAGTTGCCCCACTTCGAGAGATCAACATGAAAGAGAATTATTTATTTACATCTGAATCGGTGTCCGAGGGACATCCGGACAAAATAGCCGACCAAATATCTGATGCTGTACTTGATGCCATTTTGGCCCAAGACAAACAAGCGCGCGTTGCTTGTGAAACCTTTGTAAAGACAGGCATGGTTTTAGTCGCTGGTGAAATTACAACTTCCGCTTGGGTCGATATTGAAAGTATCGTTCGCGAAACCATTCGTGATGTCGGTTATAGCAGTTCCGCAATGGGTTTCGACTGGGAATCCTGTGCCGTGCTCACCGCCATAGGCAAGCAATCCACCGATATCGCAATGGGTGTTGATCGTGCACACGAAGAGGAACAAGGTGCAGGTGACCAAGGGCTCATGTTTGGTTATGCCAGTGATGAGACAAGTGTTTTAATGCCGGCTCCTATTACCTATGCACACCGACTCGTAAAAAAACAAGCAGACGTTCGCAAGTCGCGCAAACTGCCCTGGTTGCGGCCTGATGCAAAAAGCCAAATTACCTTTATTTATCAAGATGGACAACCTATTGGAATAGATACGGTCGTACTCTCCACGCAACATGATCCGGAAATCAATCAAGAAGACCTGCGCGAGGCTGTGATTGAAGAAATTATCAAGCCTGAGTTGCCTCAAGAATGGATTAGCGCAAACACACGTTACTTGATCAATCCAACAGGACGCTTTGTGATAGGCGGTCCCTTGGGTGATTGTGGTTTAACGGGGCGAAAAATTATTGTAGACACCTATGGTGGCATGGCACGTCATGGTGGCGGGTGTTTTTCCGGAAAAGATCCCTCAAAAGTCGATCGTAGTGCCGCTTATGCTGGTCGCTATGTCGCAAAAAATATCGTTGCCGCGGGTTTGGCAAAGCGATGTGAAATTCAAATTGCATATGCGATTGGGCTGGCTGAGCCAACGTCTATTAGCATTAATACTTTTGGCACTGGGCTTATTCCAGATGCCCAAATCGTCAAATTGGTACACGATCATTTTGATCTACGGCCCTACGCAATCATTAAAATGCTGGATCTGCGTCGTCCCATTTATCTCGCAACGGCGGCTTATGGCCACTTTGGCCGTGAAGAATCTACCTTTACGTGGGAAAAAACCGATAAAGCGGCAATGTTAAGAGATGCAGCAGGTAAATTGGGTTAAGCGTAATTCAGAAACCTATCCCGGATTGCACTTCGCTTCATCCGGGCTGCGCAGCGAAGGCTATTGTAGGGGGCAACCCCCCGTGCCGACCCGGATACGGGCAACCACGGGGGGTTGCCCCTACAACAGCCTTCGTTGAAATAACAATTTTTAATGCAGTATAAAAAAGGGCAGCGTTAAGCTGCCCTTCTCTCCTTGTCTTTATGGTCTATCCGTGATGTACAACGACTACATGCTGATGTACAACTTCTTCTACAGTATCATTATCCCAACGGCCATTCCCTGGGCACACTACATCGACATCAATCGGGTGTTGTACCAAGTATTCAGGGTATGTCATTGCCCCGAGTCCCCATTGAGTATCTAAGTATTGGTGATAGGATACATAACTCGCAACTTCTTCTTGAGATGCGAGGAAAGTACGATCCAGATTAACGTTGTAATATTCCACTGGGCATTGCATGGTTACCGGAACAACAACCGGAACCAAACCCGTTTGTGAGTTAGCAAGCCACGCAAAAGCCGTTGTAGAACAAGCCAACAACGTGGCGCCTAACAACAAAGTCTTCTTAGTGTTCATGTTCAAAATGCTCCTTTGATTTTACTCAGTATTATTCAGGTAAAAAGGACTAAAACAGTGCTATTTACCTGACTAATTAACAAAGAACAATATCACTATAGCATACAATGTGAACAATGGAAGAAAGCAAGATAACACATGGGAGATCTTTATGGCGGAAGTCAGTATGGAGCTTTTCCCCGAATTACAGGAGCAAATGATGAATATTGCACATTAATATAGAAATTCATATTTTTCCGGCTTCAGAATATTACTACTGGAAAATTCTACTTTTTCACTTGTGCAAAAACATTGCCAAGTTTGCTGATTCGAGTTAGGTTCCATTTTTGCAAATGCTTCTGGCAAAAACACCCCTATATTTACTCCCTTTTCGCTATCACGAGCCGAAAAATAATAAAAAGCATGAACACCTTTCTGCCGCATCACCTTACCTAAATTTTGAGATTCATCGTAATGTGTAGGAGATGAAATCTTATCCTTATATTGAAGAAAAGGTGTTTTTGTCAAATCCAAACCAGAAGAGGTGTTTATATCAACTGAAAAGGCAGTGAGCACTACCTGTAAAAAATCTATTTTAGCCTCACTCTCTTGCATAAAGCGCACACGATAATAACCTACTTCAGACAAGGCTGTCTTGACTCGCATAGAGCCATACCATATCCCTCGCTGATTTTCTGTACCAAAGCGAGAACCATATTTTAGCGGAGGATAACGAAAAGGCGTTTTAAGCAAATAATGATAGTTCTCTTCTGTAGATAATTGCAGAGGCTTGGCGTTTTCAATTATTTGTTCTAATAATTCATGTTCAGTTTCTGAATCGACTAAAGGTCTAGTTGTTGATTCCAGCTGATTTTCCACTACTCGCCATGCTTGACATTTTAAGGGCGTAACATGATTGGCTGCGTCACAAGCTGGCCAAATATTCATCCCTGCCCTCTCATCGCATCTAAATAACGCACTACTTGAACTAAACCCTCAACATGTTTAATGTGTTCAATAGGTGGTTCACCAAAATAATGATTATTAGCTCGTAACCAAAGCGGTGCTTTTACTTCATCACCTATGAGTGCATTTAAACTTCGATATAACCGGATCAGCAATACCGTAAGTTCACCCACTTTTGAAGCAGGATCAATCTGCCGCTGGCCTGCGTAAAGACGACTCATTGAAGATTCGCTCTCACCTAGGATTTGAGCTAGCTCTTTTTGAGAGAGCCCATAGGCTTTCGCTAAGCGTAATAACGCTTTTGTAAGCACAATCTCGGAACTAGCAGCAATAACGTGATTAGCTCGAGCGCTCATATTTCACCTCTGTGGATTTCTTTCAAATGAAATTATAGCCTTAAATTATTTCATTTGCAATATTTTCATAGTCCGGATGTAGCGCAGCTCAAGTAGGGCTACAAAAGATTTACTCAAACGCATTCAGGCCCGTTAAATACTTCCCTATAATCAGATGATGTATCGCATCTGTGCCTTCATAGGTATAAACCGACTCAAGATTCATCATATGACGTATGACATGATAATCAAGCGTAATACCATTGGCGCCCAGCAAATTACGCATCGCTCGGGCAATCTTTAGGGCTTGCTCACAGCTATTCATTTTGACCATAGAAGTGAACGTTGGGTCGTGACTTCCCTGCTCTTTCAAGCGACCAACTTGTAAATTCAATAATTGGGCTTTGCAAATTTCAGTATAACTATCAGCTAATTCTTTTTGAACTAATTGAAAACCTGTTAATGGCCGTCCAAACACCTTTCGTGAACCTAAATAATCAAGTGTCACATCGAAACAAGCCATCGCAGCGCCCATAGCGCCCCAAGCAATACCATAACGTGCCTGCGTGAGGCAGGATAACGCTGCGCCCAATCCTTTGCTTGTTCCGGGCAATAAGTGCGTATCCGGCACAAAACAATCGGTAAAAAACAAACTACCCGTGACTGAGGCCCGCAATGACATCTTGTGATGGATTTCTGTGGTGCTAAATCCCTTAAACCCTTTTTCAACCGCAAAACCACGAACACCTTCTTCGGTATTCGCCCAAACTATCGCTAAATCAGCCACGGTAGCATTTGTAATCCATTGCTTGGTACCATTCAGTAACCAACCACCTTTCGTTTTTTTAGCCTGCGTTTTCATGGCAGAGGGGTTTGATCCCCCATCTGGCTCAGTCAAACCAAAACAGGCAATTAGCTCGCCCTGTGCCATTTTTGGCAACCAATTTTTGCGCTGCTCATCGCTGCCATACGCAAAAATAGGATACATGCATAAGGAACTTTGAACAGAAACAAAACTGCGCAGAGCGCTGTCTCCTCGCTCAAGTTCCTGGCAAACCAAGCCATAGGCAACGTAACTCGCGCCCACTCCCCCCAATTGCTCGGGTAACGTAATGCCAAGCAAACCCAACTCAGCGAACCGTTTAATCAATGCTTGAGGAAAATGCCCATTTTCATAACAATCTGCCATGATAGGCGTCACTTCGGTATCAACAAAATGACGAACCGTATCTCTAATGCTTTTTTCTTCTGCTGTCAGCAGCGCATCGATTTGAATTAAATCTTGCATCAGTTTTGATCCAATTTATGGCTTAATTCAGCTAAAATTTGTTTCAACTTTTCGGGAACATGATCGCCAAATTTGTCAAATAGCGCTTGATGATGCTGGAGTTCCTGTGCCCACAAACTGGGGTCAACATGGGTCAATATATTGAAATTTTCTGATCTCCATTCGGGTAAATCATCCATATACATATCTTCATAACGTGGAATATAGCCGATTAAGCAAGGTTTCGCCTCGGCTTGATTCTCAACTCGCTCAATAATCCATTTTAAAACCCGGGTATTATCACCATAACCAGGCCATAAAAATTTGCCTTGTTCTGATTTTAAAAACCAGTTAACTCCGAAAATAAGGGGCGGATGGCTCACACGCTCACCCATAGTCAACCAATGTTGCAAATAATCGCCGATGTTATAGCCACAAAAAGGAAGCATCGCCATCGGATCCTGACGCAAAATGCCCACTTGACCCGTCGCTGCAGCCGTCGTTTCAGACGCCATGGTTGCCGCAAAATAAACACCTTTTTCCCAACTTTCCGTTTGATAGACTAAAGGAATCGTTGTTGAACGTCGACCACCAAAAATAAAGGCACTAATCGGCACCCCCCTTCCGGCATTCCACTCAGGATCTAAAATAGGGCTTTGTGAGATTGTCACCGTAAAACGAGCATTAGGATGTGCAGCTTTCCGACCGCAATCAGGCGTCCATGATTTACCTTGCCAATCGATCAATTGTTCTGGGGGGATATCTGTCATTCCTTCCCACCAGACATCGCCATCGGGCGTCAACGCCACATTAGTGAATATCGTATTTTTGCCAATAGTTTTCATCATATTGGGGTTGGTTTTGAAGGAAGTTCCCGGTGCAACACCAAAAAAACCGGCTTCAGGATTAATTGCATGCAAACGTCCATCGTCACTGGGCCGTATCCAGGCAATATCATCCCCTAAGGTCGTAATTTTCCAATCATTCAGTGATGCAGGGGGAATTAGCATCGCAAAATTTGTTTTACCACAGGCGCTGGGAAATGCTGCGGTGACATAATGTTTATCGCCAGTTGGCGACTCTATGCCTAAAATCAACATATGTTCAGCTAACCATCCCTCTTGCTTGCCCATAGCAGAGGCAATCCGCAAAGAGATACACTTTTTACCCAATAATGCATTACCGCCGTATCCACTACCGAATGACCAAATTGCTTTATCTTCCGGAAAATGAGCGATATATTTGTAATTATGATCTTTGTTGCAAGGCCAGGGAACATCTTTTTGATTAGGCTCTAGCGGCGCACCCACAGAATGCAAACACTCGACAAAATCGCCCTCACCCAGTTTATCTAAGACTGCCTTACCCATTTGCGTCATTATCTTCATATTAACCACAACATAAGGCGAGTCAGTGATTTCCACACCGATAATTGAAAAAGGAGAATCAAGCGTGCCCATACTGAAGGGGATAACATACAAGGTACGCCCCCGCATGCAACCTCGAAACAAGGAGGTTAGTTTTGCTTTCATT
>JAIELR010000256.1 GCA_019752835.1 Gammaproteobacteria bacterium
ACCTGACCAGTTGTGGGTCAATCCTGATTGCGGACTAAAAACGCGGCAGTGGCAGGATGTTAGAGTTTCCTTGGCCAATATGACCGAGGCCGCCAAGGCTTTGAGATCGGCAGTAGGGTAACTTCAAACTCCATAAACAAGGCTAGGTGTTTTTCAGTAACTTCTCTCCGTCCTCTCGCAACGATCCATCGGGGGCGACATGGCGGTAGAGAGTTTGCCGCGTGATTTCAAGTTCCTTACATAAATCGCCAATGTTGGTTTCTGGTTTGCCCATAGAAGCCATTGCCAGCCGCAATTTAGATGGGGTCATTTTAAACGGTGCTCCGCCTTTTCGTCCGCGCGCGCGGGCTGATGCTAAACCGGCTTTGGTGCGCTCAGAAATTAAGTCACGCTCAAATTCAGCGAGAGCGGCAAAAATACCAAACACTAATTTGCCTTGGGAGGTAGTGGTATCGATTTGCGCCCCTTGTCCAGTTAGCACTTTGAAACTGATCCCCCTACTGGATAAATCATGCACAGTATTGACCAGGTGGCGCAGATTACGGCCAAGACGATCTAGTTTCCAAACGATGAGGGTATCGCCTTTACGTAAAGCTTTGAGACAAGCCGCTAATCCTTGTCGCTCGTCGCTTTTACCGGATGCAAAGTCTTCATACAGGTGTTCGGGTAAAACATCAGCTTGCAATAGGGCATCACGTTGCAAATCCAAAACCTGCGAACCATCGGCCTTGGAAACGCGCATGTAACCAATCAACATGGGTGTCACCTAAACGAACGTTTACGTGACACCAGGTTTGCTGCTTTAAAAATGGTCATTTCGTGTCATTTAACCCGTAATACAGACTAAGTTCCATTATACCCCTATTTTTTAATTAAGTGACAATCCTCTATGGCCCGCCGATCTATTCTTTCCGCAACCGAGCGCGACAACTTAATCGCCTTGCCGAATGACGATTTAGTCATTCAGTACTATACCTTTAATGAATCCGACCTCGCTGTTATTAAGCAACACCGTGGTTCAGAAAACCGTTTAGGTTTTGCTATGCAACTTTGTTACTTACGATACCCAGGTGTAGTGCTTGGTGACAACAATAAGCCAAGCCCTGACGTTATCGAGTTCATTGCCAAGCAACTGAATATCTCTCCTTCTGCTTGGGAACGTTATGGTTCCCGTAAAAATACCTTCCACGAGCATCTACTGGAATTACAAACCATTTACGGCTTTAGATCATTCACGCTATCGACCTACCGTGAAAAACTCGCGATGCTTGAAGATTTAGCCATGCATACCGACAAGGGCATTGTGCTGGCTGCAACGCTGATCGAACAGTTGCGTGGACAACACATTTTATTGCCGTCGATTAATGTTATGGAACGACTATGTTCCGAGGCCATTACCAAAGCGAATCGTCGTATTTATCAAATCCTGACTGAGAATTTATCAGATGAGCATTACATCAATCTCGATGGCTTACTCCACCGAAAACCTGAAAGTAAATTTACCTGGCTGGTCTGGTTACGCCAATCCCCAAGCAAGCCCAGTTCCAGGCAAATGCTGGAACATATCGAACGCCTTAAGGTACTACAAAAACTGAATATGCCTGAACAGATTTATCGTTCCGGTATTCACCAAAACCGACTGCTTAAGATTGCCCGGGAGGGCGGACAAATGACACCACAAGATTTATCTAAGTTTGAACCTGTGCGTCGCTACGCGACCCTGGTTACGCTGGTTCTCGAAAGCACCGCAACGATTACGGACGAAATCATTGACCTGCATGACCGCATCATCGGCAGATTATTCAATGTCGCTAAAAATAAGCATCACAAACGCTTCCAAAAATCGGGCAAGGATATTAACAGCAAAATTCGGATATACGGCAAAATAGGCCAGGCTTTAGTCAGTGCAAAACAAGATGGCACCGATCCATTCAAGGCAATTGAGTCGGTCATCTCATGGGATGAGTTCGAGGCAAGTGTCATGGAAGCCCAAAAGCTTGCACAACCTGAAAGCTTTGATTTCTTAGCTTTGATCGGTGACAGTTATAGTACGTTGCGCCGTTATGCCCCGGCCTTTCTGGATGCATTGAAAATCCAGGCTACGCCAGCGTCACAAGACATCGTGGACGGTATTGCAATCTTACGCAGCTTAAATACAGAAAATAACCGCAAACTGCCCCTTAATGCGCCAACGAGTTTTATCAGAAAACGCTGGCAGGATTTAGTGTTTAAAGACAAGGGGATTGATCGTCGATATTATGAACTCTGCTTGCTGTCCGAGCTGAAAGGCGTGTTACGCTCCGGTGACGCATGGGTTCAAGGTTCCCGCCAGTTTAAAGATTTTAATACCTATCTGGTTACACCAGAAAAATATACAACACTAAAGCAAAATAATGAATTACCGTTAAAGGTGGCCACGGATTGCGACCAATACCTTTATGAACATCTGACGTTATTGGAAAGCGAATTAATAAAAGTTAACCAGATGGCCGCCGCTGATGACCTACCCGATGCGGTGATTACGGAATCTGGCCTGAAAATTACGCCACTTGATGCGGTCATCCCGGAAAACGCACAAAAATTCATAGATCAGGCAACCGCATTATTGCCCCATGTCAAAATAACCGAATTGCTCTTGGAAGTTGACCAATGGACTAACTTCACGCGGCATTTTACTCACCTAAAGAGCGGCGAACTTGCCAAAGACAAAAATCTTCTGCTGACAACCATCCTGGCGGATGGTATTAATCTTGGCTTGAGCAAAATGTCGGAATCATGCCCTGGAACAACCTATTCCAAATTGGCTTGGCTACAAGCCTGGCATATCCGCGATGAAACGTATTCCGCAGCCTTGGCAGAGTTGACGAATGCCCAATTCAAACACCCATTTGCCGCCAATTGGGGCGATGGCACGACTTCTTCATCGGATGGCCAGCGATTTCGCACGGGCGGTGTCAGCCAAGGCAAAGGGCAAGTCAACCCCAAGTACGGAGCAGAACCAGGCCGACAGTTTTACACTCACCTATCCGACCAATACGCTCCTTACCATACACGGGCTATCAATGTGGGAGTGCGTGACTCAACTTATGTGCTTGATGGCCTGCTTTACCACGAGTCAGACTTACGAATTGAGGAGCATTACACCGACACGGCGGGATTTACCGATCAAGTCTTTGGTATGATGCACTTGTTGGGCTTCAAGCTTGCACCCAGAATTAAAGACTTGGGCGAAACCAAGTTATTTGCGCCGCCTAAACAACTAAAAAGTTACCCGGCCTTGCAAACAATGATCAGTGAGGAATTAAAGATCAATTGTATTAAAACACAGTGGGATGACATTCTGCGTTTAGCCGTATCCATTCAGCAGGGGACAGCCACGGCTTCGTTGCTATTACGGAAACTCAGCAGTTATCCACGACAAAATGGTTTAGCAGTTGCATTGCGTGAGCTCGGACGGATTGAACGGTCACTTTTTATTTTGGAATGGTTACAGAGTGTTGAGTTGCGCCGCCGCGTTACCGCAGGATTAAACAAAGGCGAAGCCCGAAACGCTTTGGCAAGGGCTGTATTCTTTAATCGCTTGGGCGAAATCCGGGATCGTAGTTACGAGCAACAACGTTACCGGGCCAGCGGATTAACCCTGCTGACAGCAGCAATCATATTATGGAATACGGTTTATATGGAACGAGCCGTCGAAGCCCTAAAAAAACAGGGTGTACAGGTTAATCCCGATTGGTATCAATATTTGTCCCCATTAGGCTGGGAACACATCAACCTGACGGGGGATTACATTTGGGATCAGAGTAAAATTATACAAGAAGGCAAGTTTCGGCCTTTACGCACTATACAAAATCCTTAACGGGGTTTATATTCCGAATTCTGTATCGACCCCATATAGTCCCACTGATTGAATTATATACTTCCGAAGGATGCAGTAGCTGCCCACCCGCAGACCAGTGGATGAGCGGCCTTGCGGATCAAGGATTTACCAGTGACAAAGTCATACCCTTGGCATTTCATGTGGATTATTGGGATTACATCGGCTGGAAAGATCGGTTCGCTTCACCAAAATTTACCGATCGACAACGGCAAGTTGTAGCAGCAGGTCGGACAAGGTTTGCTTACACGCCGCAAGTATTATTTAACGGCATTGATTTTGGAGACTGGCGTAACCGTGCTAATTTTGCGGATGCAGTATTAGCCAGTCAAAAACAACAATCTCATACAAAACTAAGCCTGACCTTAAGCCGCCAGAGTTCTGGTGAGCTGCTGGTGGTCAGTACTGAACAGATTAATGCCGACGCTAGCAACAATGCCGAGGTTTATTTTGCTGTATACGAAAACAACCTGATTTCCAGCGTAAATGCGGGTGAAAACAGTGGCCGAAATCTCAGCCATAACCGTGTAGTTAGAGAACTCTACGGCCCTTACCCGCCAGATCAACACAGCTTCACTCTGGGTGTGCAGTGGCGTCAGCGCAATGCAGGTATAGTCAGTTTTGTTCAAGATCGTGAAACGGGTCAGGTGCTACAGGCATTGGATCGTCTTATCTGTATAACCCAGTAGCGCCAACATTATGTTCTACACGTATAAATTAAGTAAAGCAGTCACACTTAACAACTCATTAAAATTAGGATATTAACCATGAAACTCTAAAACAAAACCATCTTCGTAACAGGCTCCAATCGCGGCATCGGCAAAGCCATCGTGGTAGCCTTGCTTAAATCTCCGGTGAAGAAAATATATGCCTCGGCGCGTAACGTCGAAGATTTGCAACAATTTCACGATCCTCGTGTAGTGCCGATAAGACTGGATATTACCGATCTTGTACAAATCCACGCAGCCGTTCAACAAGCGCAAGATGTCGACGTACTGATTAACAACGCCGGTGTACTGGCTTTCGCCGCACCGGATTAACAAGTTGCATTTTGCATGGAACTAGAATATGCAGAGTAAAAACGCCGAAAGCCCTGAGCTTTTAGGTTACTTTGCTCGTTACTCCGCATATTCCTAGACTCCACATATCCTCGAATATGCGGTGCTCTGCATATTCGAGGCTTTGGGCAAAAATAGCCATATTGTTCCATGTTGTCTGGTTTAGTGTCTGGGTATTGGCTAATGAAGGTTATCTGGAGCCAATACCACGCTTTGATGATTACCCTTACGGCTTATTAGGTTTATAGTAGCAATTGAAGCGGTTTTTATCACTAGGTTTCTGCTGATTAGCGAAAGTAAGCAAGCCAATTATTCGGAAAAACGGGCTGAATTGGATTACGAGGTTAACGTCCGTACCTATCGTAAGCTATTGGAACTTGAAAAGCGTCTGGATCAGTTGTTAGCGAAAGAGCAGTCCGAAAAATAGGGTTAAAACCTAAATATTCGTCGTGAATATTCCTATACTAATTTTTGCCAAATAATCATTATGGATTTTAATCAAGTTCGTTATTTTCTCGCCCTTGCCAACACCTTGAATTTTACCAAGGCGGCTGAACAATGTTACGTCACCCAACCTGCACTGACTCAAGCGATAAAGCGGCTTGAAACTGAATTGGGCGGCGAATTGCTGCGCCGCGATGGCCGGGATACCGAACTCACCGAACTGGGAAAATCGCTCAGGACGCATTTCGAGCAAATCGATCGGACTAGGCATATGGTGCGGACGACCGCCAAGGCAGTGATGGAGGGTGAAATTGCCGAGTTGAATGTCGGCATCATGTGTACGATTGGGCCGAATATTATTGCCGGTTTGCTGGATTCATTCTTGATGAACCACCCGATGTTGTCGATTGTCCTGCACGATGTTATTCCTGCCAGCATTCCCGAACTCATACTTTCCGGGGCATTAGATGGTGCCTTTTTTGCGCGGCATCACGCGCCGCACCCGCAATTACGCCACGTCGAATTATTTCAGGAGGATATGGTCATTACCTTCCATTCAGGCCATGCATTTTCAAAACATAGGGCTGTCCAGTTATTAGAAATTTCCAATGAACGCTATGTTGAGCGGTTGCACTGCGAGTTCCGGGAAGAATTTCAGAATTTTTATATCAAAAAAGGGCTTGATCTAAACGTGGTCTTTCGATGTGAGCGTGAGGACTGGATTCAAAGTATCGTCCGCGAAGGGATGGGAGTGAGCTTGATCCCGCGCTATTCGTTACTGCGTAGCGACCTTGAGCATCGTCCGGTGTGCAACCCGCCACTGTCCCGAACCGTCGAGTTCGTGACCGCTAACAATGAAGCGCCCAAGCCGGTACTCAATCTGTTTATAGAGCAGGTCAAGAGCTATACCTGGCCGCTGGCGAAATTCGATTGATAGCCGCTTAAACACAAAGTAAGATTAAAATTGATTCTCAGCCACATCCAATGAAAACAAATGGTAGCCGCAATCATCGCGCTTTTTGCTTTCTCCATTGGGCCGTGGTGCTCTTAGTCTGCTTTCTGTATGCAACGGGTTATTATCGGCTTATGTTTACAACCCAATCAGAACCGCTGAATTGGTACTTGTTGGTTTGGCACATGAACGCCGGAGCGCTAGTGGTCGTATTAACCCTATTGTTATTTGTCAGCAAACTTATCTCCCCTATTCCAACGGAAAAATCTTCTAAATTTTTGATCAAATTGACGACAAATATCGTGCGTTTGGTACTTTACGCCATGCTGTTGGTAATTCCTTTGACGGCTTATATTGGCTTAGGTTTCGATTTTCCTTTGCTGGGATTGATTAATGTTCCCGGATTAATGCGCTTTCCTTGGGTACACCAGTGGGAGAGCGAACATAAGCAGATGTCCTTAATCACCTTTATGGAACCGTTTGCCCAGTTTCACCGCGATACTGGGGCCGATATGGTTTTGCCTGTATTATTGGGCTTGCATATCGGCGCGGCGTTTTATCATCATTTTGTGTTACAAGACACAGTGCTTATTCGTTTATTACCCTCGTTACAACGCAAGCCTCCCGAAAACCCTTCCATAAAAAAATAATCACAAGCTGTTATGGCCTCCAACCATAACGGTTGCTTATGGTTAGCCATTAAATCACTATTTCTCAAAACCTCATCATAGTTATACGATACAACCCGTACCCATTGCTGGGGTGTGTGTTGATTTTCAGAAAATAGAGGGGATAGCAACGTGATTAATGCAAACCTTAGCCAATGTGACTTTGATTGTTCCCATTTGACGGCCATCCAACGTGAAGTGACTCAAAACGGCAGGTTTATTGAAACATTGGCAAAATATTGACTATATTCTCACATATCTTCATTTACTTGGTCTAAT
>JAIELR010000123.1 GCA_019752835.1 Gammaproteobacteria bacterium
ATCTAATGTAAACGGCTCATTGTAAGCTAACGCTTTATAATTTTCGTCCATCTTGAAGATCTGCTTGACTGATGGTTTGTGATAATGACGCGACACTACTGTTTGCATACTTCAACACAGCAATCACATCCTCTGGATGCCATTGATTTTCTTGAATTCGCTCGTGTATTGCCACAAAGCCACCCTGTTTGTGTATGCTAATAAAATGAGGTTTACTCACAATTTTTTTCATCTCGAGATCAGCAATAATTTCACCAGCCAAGGATTTTAAATCATGATTAAGCTGGGTAACTTGAGCAGCAAATTGATTCACTTTGTCGACATTTTTTCCTAAGTGATGATTTTTTTGATTTACCAAATCGCTCAAAATAATATGGCCTTCAATGTAATCTTTCAGTTTTTCTTTGACATGATTATCTAACGATAACACAGGCTGTTTCTGAACGATAATTTGTCGAGTAGTAATAACATTAAATACGTTTGTCATGGAATTATAATTTCCAATATGTCCATCAATACTAGCTTGAATGTAAGTTTCCGTATTGACTTTTGTCCAATCAAGCTTATAGCCTGCCTGCTCTGCCACTAAATCACAAAATGCTCGTTGCGTGCGTCCATTACCTTCTCGAAAAGGATGTGCTGCATTAATTTCATTAAAGTAATAAGACAATCGTTCACAAAATGCTAATTTATCTAAATTCTGCAAGTATTTTTCTTTTTTTAGCTTATCAAAAAGTTTATTCATCTCACCGAAAATATACTGAGTATGCGCAAAAAGATGCCCGTCTTTCGCAATGTCAACGGTTCGCTCTTTACCGGCCCATTCATATAGATCGGCAAAATAATGACGATGAATTGCTTTGAGGTGAGTATAATCAAACTGCCCTGCTGGCAAGGGTCCACTGGCTTGAGCTGCAAATAAAATGATCTCATAATCGTTTAATTTAACCTGATCGCGAATCCCAAGTTTGTTAACCAATACGGTTGTCTGCGGATAAACATAAGGATCATTTTGTTCATGCTTGTGCACGTTTCAATGCCCTGGCTAATAACTCTTGCTTGGTGATTTTTCCCGCATCAAAGAGGCGGATATCCTCCATTATTTCATCACTGATGACGAAACTTTCAAGATGCAAACTGGCTAACGTCTGCCGCGCCCTATCGCTTAAAGGAGAAACAGGGGCTTCAGGTAAAATCTTGTGTGCAAGAGACATAATAATGAACTCCTAAGTAATCTTTTTATTATACCAAAAAATGGCTCGGTTAGCGAGAAAAAAGTCTAGGAAAAGTCAATATCGCAAGGGTTTGCTTCGCTAAATTCGCAATGACGAAATGTAGCCCGGATTGCGCTGCATCCGGGCTACGAGACATCCGGATTAATTACATAACCCCCAACTCTTCCATCCGCTCTTTCCAATAGGAAAAAGCCGTATGGCGCGGCGATAAAACCACTTCATCACGTGGATGCAAAAAGAAAGGCATAGAATAACGTGACGTATTCGCACTCGCGTCCAGAGGATTACAAACTTGATGTGTTGTCGCCTTATAGTACCCCTGAGTACACTCCTCCAACATATCACCGGAATTAATCACTATGCTGCCAGGATCGCCCGGTACATCATGCCAATTACCCAGTTTATCTTTAACCTGTAAACCAGCCGCTGTTGCGGCAGGTAATAAGGTAATCAAATTAATATCTTCATGAGCTGCGGCACGAATAGCACCCTGCACCTCAGAGCCTTGCAGCGGAGGGTAATGCAAGATACGTAGGAGATTTTTGGGACAATTGGTAATCATGTCACCCAATGGCCCCGATAACTGAACAGCAATATCATTCGGCATCATTTTTTCTAGCCAACCTAACAATAAACTGGCCAAATTCGCCATCACGGTATGTAACTCTTTGGTTTTATTGCTCAATTCTTTGGGCAACTTAGCCCAGGCGTGATAATGGTAATACTCCTTCAAATCGAGCTCATTATAGCCTTTGGCTTTTTCTGAGATGTCCGCTGGAAAAAAACCATCATGGGTTTTGCGATCGAAAATATAATTGTTTTTATAGTCGCTATTAAAAAAGCCTTCCCATTCTTTATACACCGCCTTAATTAAATTCATATCGAGCGGGTGATGCGTAATTACAGCAAATCCAGTATCACGCAGCGAGTCGGAGAATAATTTTGCTGCATTAGGGTCAGTAAAATCAACTTTGTTCACGTACATAAGCTAAAGCTCCTGATAAAATAGTGGAATCTGCGTCAACAAGATGGGCGTGCTCACTCAAAAACCGACGCCATCGCTTGCCACCCGCAACTCCCTGAAACAAGCCCAAGACATGGCGTGTAATATGTTTAACCGCCACTCCGACCCGATGTTGTCTTTCAATATAAGGGACTAACTGTGCGATGATATCTTCCCGGCTCAAGATTGCAAGTTTTTCATTAAAAAATCGATTATCTACTTCAGTTAAAAGATACGGATTATGATAGGCCGCACGCCCCATCATCACCCCATCAAGCTGCTGTATATGCTCAGCGGCTTGATCCAAATCCGTCACGCCCCCGTTCAAAATGATGGGAAGCACCGGAAAATCACGCTTCAATTGATAAACAGTTTCGTAATTCAGTGGAGGAATTTCCCGATTTTCTTTCGGGCTCAACCCTTTCAGCCAGGCTTTACGGGCATGGACGATCAAGCGATCGCAACTCGCCGCTGCAATCAACTGTACAAAATGCTGTAACTCTTCATACGAATCCCGTTCATCGATGCCAATGCGACATTTGACCGTCACTGGAATGGAAACCGCTTGTTTCATCGCAGCAACACATTCAGCGACCAATTCCGGCTCAGCCATCAAGCAAGCCCCAAAACGCCCTGATTGCACCCTGTCGCTTGGACAACCCACATTTAAATTAACCTCATCATAGCCATAGTCTGCCGCAATGGCTGCGCATTGTGCTAATTCAGCTGGATTGCTGCCGCCTAATTGTATGGCAACCGGATGTTCGCAGGGATCAAAGGCTAAATAACGATCCCGTTTGCCGTATAAAATAGCACCGGTGGTAATCATTTCGGTATAGAGCAGCATATGACGCGACAATAATCGCAGGAAAAATCGACAATGGCGGTCAGTCCAATCGATCATCGGTGCGACGGAGAAGCGATAAGCAGGGATTTCAATCGACACCGTGCAACTCACAAGCTCGCTTAACGGGCGCATAAGAGCGACGGTGCAAAACACACGGCCCGTGTCGCATTAAGGCCTCGACATGGGCGGCAGTTGGATAGCCTTTGTGTATCGCAAAACCATATTGTGGATAATGTAAATCGAGCTGCTGCATTTCTCTATCTCGCGTTACTTTCGCTAAAATAGAAGCAGCACTAATAGCTGCAATTAATTGATCGCCTTTTACGATAGCTTCTACTGAACAAGCGACATTAGGGGTTTTATTGCCATCGACTTGAACATGGTGCGGCGCAATGTGCAAACCTTGTACGGCGCGCGACATGGCCAGCAAGCTTGCTTGTAAAATATTAATCGTATCGATTTCACCCACTTCTGCGCGCCCAATAGCAAACGCCAGCGCGTGCAGTTGAATATGTTCAAACAGCTGTTCTCGTTTTTTTTCGGTCAAGCATTTTGAATCGGCTAAACCTGCGATGGGTTTTAAGGGGTTTAAAATCACGGCAGCGGCAATAACCGCGCCCGCTAAGGGTCCGCGGCCCGCTTCGTCAACACCGGCGATATAGCGTTGTTGGGTCATAGTTTATTCTCAAAGTTTGTGTGTAGCCCCGATGAAGCGAAGCGCAATCCGGGACGTGATCCGAGAGACGGATGCATGATATAGGAAAACAGTGGAAATGGATATATAATCGACAGTAATATTTATCATCGAGAACCCTATGTCCGTCAGTATTTCCGAAAAACTTGTAATTGCCATTTCCTCACGCGCGCTCTTCGACTTGGATGAAAGTCACCGCCTCTTCGAAGAAAAAGGCATAGATGCCTACCTAAAATATCAAATAGCCCATGAAAATGAAATTTTAAATGCTGGGGTTGCCTTTCATTTGGTTAAAAAATTACTCGCTCTCGTTCACCCCGAAAGCCATGAACGCCTCGTTGAGGTCATTTTATTATCACGCAACAGCGCCGATACCGGCTTGCGCGTTTTTAACAGCATTCAACACCACGACTTACCTATTACAAGAGCCGTATTTACCAATGGCGAAACACCCTATAAATACATCAATGCCTTTGGTGCTGATCTGTTTCTATCTGCACATGGTGAAGATGTTGCCGGTGCACTCGCCGCGCATTGCGCCGCAGCAACCCTGCTCCCCTCACAGGCTAAACATCATGAAGCCAGCCAAATTCGCATTGCTTTTGATGGCGATGCGGTTTTATTTTCAGATGAAGCCGAGAGAATATTCCAAACTCAGGGCTTAGATGCCTTTCGAGAGAGCGAAGCACAAGCCGCTCAAAAGCCATTACAAGAAGGCCCTTTCAAAGGTTTTTTAATGGCTTTACAACGTATACAAAATTTGTTTCCAACAGGCCATTGCCCGCTTCGCACAGCCTTAGTGACCGCCCGAGATGCACCTGCACATGAGCGCGTCATCACGACCTTGCGTGCTTGGAATATACGGATTGACGAAGCCTTGTTTTTGGGTGGATTGCCCAAAGGCGAGTTTTTAAAAGCGTTTGAAGCCGATATATTTTTTGATGACCAACAAGGCCATTGCCGTTTGGCATCGGAACATGTTGCCACAGGTCATGTGCCACATGGTATTGTTAATAAGGCCTAACAAATGGTAAAGTTCGCTTATCTATAACTCAGAGGAAATACACCATGAACACTCGCTTTAAAAAAAGCATATTAACCGTATTACTCGCAAGTACTATTGGCTTAGTGGGTTGTGCATCATCGACCACGACAGAAAGCACCGGCGAATACCTCGATGATTCGGTTATCACCACGAAAGTAAAATCAGATTTAATTGGCGACAAAGCGATCCATTCAGGTAATATCACCGTCACTACATTCAAAAGCGTTGTACAATTAAGTGGCTTTGTTAATAGCCCAGATCAAGTCTTGAAGGCTGGTCAAGTAGCGAGCAAAGTTTCAGGTGTGGTGAGAGTGGAAAATGATTTGATTGTTAAGTAAGTTTAAGTGTAGCCCGTAATAAAGCGGGAAAAGAGCTTGGAATTAGTCCTTTGATGCGAGTACAAATGTGGTCGTAATAAGAACACTCACGGTAAAAGCGTAATACGGGATCGTTAATTTTACTCGTATTACGCGCGGGAAACTTTTTTTAATATTTTGCAAATTTAAAACCAATATCTATTTTATATTTCATGCGCATTTTAATACGGCCTATACAAACCACTTTCAATTAGAAACTCCTTGAAAATTTTTTTAAAACCCTTATCATTTGCTTAATCGTATCTTTGAGACACACAAAATACGTTATTTTAATATAACTTTAATAAATGGAAATAAAAATGCCTAAAACTGTAGATGCTCAAGACTATGCAAAAATTATTTATGACGTTTTAACTCATTCAGGAATGACTCCTGAGCAAGTTATACAGGCCCAGTTTGGAGAGTTGCGAAACATTTTACGAGAGTGGGTTGATGCAGATAAGAAAGAACGCATGCCTCAATATAATGAAATTATTAATAATTTTAGAGCATTCTTGAATACCCTACACGGAAAATTTATCTTAGGTTATTTTGAACCTGTTTTAGCCCTGAAAAGTGGAGATTGTTATCATGAGAAAACTCTCAATGATATCCTTCAATTATTCCAGGTAGCCTGCACCAAGATTGATAAGTTTGATATAGGCTCCACCCCGTTTCCAGATGAGCTTTTTGATCATAAGAATTGGATAAAAGAATTATCCCAAAAGGAAGGTCATCTGAAAAACTCAACGAATATGGCTACCATTGCATCGAAAATACAAGCGTTAAATGAACAATTGGCAACAGACGATTCTGAAACAAAAGGAATGCCGCAAAGTACCTTAAACTCAACGCCTAAGTTAGAAAGAAAACTTTCCCAAAAACCTAATGAAATGTCACAAAATGACTCAACACCTAAGATACCAAGCCCTCCAAAAATGGCGGGGCTCAGGAGAATTGGCGACGGAATTAGATACAACAATAACAACAATGAGATCACAATTATTCAAACGCCAGTTCGTGATTCTGACTCAGAAGAAAATCATGCAACGCTCTATGCTTTTTTAAAAGAGCAAGGGCTGAATGTAGAATCCATTTTAGCTTCACAATTATTTCAGCTTGAGGAGTATCTCAGCGGATATCAGAAAATTTTTACAAATAATAATAAGGAATTGAATGCTCTCCAGGTCATAGCTCAGATAGAAAAATGTCAAAACGAGTTCAACCAAGCTGTAAAGAATGGTGAAATATCCGAGGCTTTCAATGCATTGCACGCAGTAATAGAGGACTACTTAGACCTTAATAAAATTCGCGCGCTCTCTAATACATTACAAGCCGGAGCTGCACCACTTGCCTTTAATTGGCAACAAGAATCTAAAAAAATCAAAAGTCTCTTTGAGCTAAGTGTAAAAGAGTTGCCATCGAAGCTCGATCTTATAAAGGATAAGGCCTACCGTAAAATAGTAAGAGGTTGGCAACTCGAATCCGAAAATAAGTATGAACAGAATCTTCCTAAGGAAGTCCCTAAGCTTACAGCCACTCGAAACAACGTAATTTATAATTCGGCACCGCAAATACAAATAAACACCGAATTTACTCAAAAACTATCTGCGCAAAAAAGAAAAAATTCTCCTAGCTCAAATAGTGAGGACAATTCATTTGAATCAGGGAATCGTTCAGCGGTGTACAATGACTCGAATAAATCGCCATATAAAATGAGGAAGCTAAGTGGTAGTAATGACTTTAGTAAATCGCCATCTAGGACACTCGACAATGATAATAATGCTTTTAGCACAGGAATAAGTCCCGCACTTACAAACTTTGGCATAAATAAGAATAATTCAAATTCTACAGATCTCACTCCGCCCACTAGCCCTAGCCAAGAGGACGATCCTCTCACTCCTCCTACTCCACCATACCACCCACCCAAGTGAGTATGAATTGTAGAGATCTCGCCGTCTCGTAGCCTGGATGGAGCGCAGCGCCCTCGGCGAAGCCAAATCCGGGGGAGAGATCTCACAGGGTACATTTCCCCGGATTTGGCTTCGCCG
>JAIELR010000209.1 GCA_019752835.1 Gammaproteobacteria bacterium
TTTGCATATTTATCAATCAAGTATTAGTATTTAAGAAAGGCATTACGAGTAGAACCAAGTTTTTACTCGTTGAAATAGATATCGGAGTATGTATCGATGCCATCAAATATCAATTTTATTCTGGAGAATTTTTTTTATTCTTAGGAGAACCGCACATGCCACCAAAGAGAAAAAATAAACAAGCAGCAAAAAAAAATGTCGATCCACAAGCCAAAGAAATCTTCGCGATAATGCAAACTTTGCCTGATATCAGACAAGGTAATGCTCATATTGCTTTAGGAGTAACGCTTTCTCGTGATGAAAATGATCCAACTTCACAAAAACAAATTAATATCGCGCATTTTCACACGTCAGAAATACCCGATTCTTGCCATATTTTTGATACCCCAATTATTCAGCTTATTTTAAAAAGTTTTGGTAAGAATTATAATTCTTATTTTATTCTGTCAACGTATCCGCCCACTGAGTTTGAGCAACAAGTCATTAAAATCATTGGAATTAGAAAAATTTATTATTATGATGAGAAGCATCAAATTGTATTGTTAAACAATAATACACAAAAAAGAAGATTTAGTGAACCTACAAATCCATTTAAAAAAATTATTTCTCATCAGGGTTTAGATAATATTAAGACGAATGAGATAATGAACAAAATCAATGAAATTAGCAATAATAATGTACCGCCTTTGAATACTCAGGATACTTTTTCTTGGCTCGATGATTTAAAAATTTTGAATTTAAATCTTGAAGAAAAAGAAATTCAAGATGAGCTTTATATGAGTTTGCTCTATAGTGCTTCATTTATTCTTTGGAATTCAACAGCGCGTCCGCCGCATGCACGGAGTCGAAATGTTCCAGTGGCAGCGATGTTAGTCGATCAAGATGACAAACCGATAGCCATTAGTGTCAATACTACCTTGTCTGATAATAGTATGACTCATGCTGAATTAGGGATGTTATTGCGTTATTACTATCGTAACCCTGAGCAAAATCAAACTCTACCAGAGGGAAGTAATCTTTATACCACCTTACAATCTTGTGAGATGTGTCGCACTGGTTTACATCATATGCGGGGTAATTCGGATTTTAAGGAAACTTATGGTAGAAACGACCCAGTAGTCGAATGTCGAAATTTTCAAAATTATTCATTGTCTGAACATCATGTTTCAAATGCTCATTTAAATTTGCATAATATACCTAATAAAGAAACGGATAGCTTCTTAGATTTTTGTCGTGCAAATTATTTAGGACTTAAATTTTATTTAAACCAGCCCGCGTTTGAACAAAATTATCCATCATTATTTAATAATGTGTCTGCTATATTGGATAAGCTATTAGCAATGCGCATCAAACCTTGGGTCGGAAATAAATTATTATATGATATAAAAGAAGATGCTGAAGACAACAATTTGTATATAATTACAGAAAAACCAGATTATGAAAAATCATTTCGGTACTATTATGGTGATAATATTAGCCAATTTAGACAAAATAACAATCGAAGCTTAATGCATTATATCACTCTAAACAGTACAAACGGCATTATTAAAATAAATAAATTGGAATTCAAGAATACTACTGCCCACATGGAGAATTGCAATATAATTTCTAACAGCCCCGGCCCCTTAGAGATTAAAATATCTAAACATCTTGTTGATGAACGAACAGGCATTATTACCGGCTTCAATCTTATTGAGCCTACGGAATATATGGGTAAGTTCTTGGAAAGTCGGTTTGACATTAATTTGCGAGGAAAATTATTTATTAATACTCAAACTCATCTTGATAACTTGGCTAATCGTATTGTGAGACAACCACAACCTGCCCCTGCTGTTCTTGTTGCACCAAGACAAACATCGCCGAGCAGAATGAGTTGTACTTGGTATGCCCCGCTACCTACATTATCGCTGGCACCTCAACCAAACAATAATTTAGAAACACCGTCAATTATTCCTCCTCAATAATCCACTGACTTTAGATAGATAAATTAGAAATATTATTATATTGAACAAACTCAAGCAGTGTACCGCGTCTAGCGAGATCGCTTATGCGAAAGTTGGGGTGGCGGTGCGCACGCCTCGAAATGTCCATGTAGATTATACTAAATTATTTAAACTAATTTTAGTACAAAAATATACTAAATTTTGTTTTTTGGCTATGAAATTTCGGGCATTTATGATTTTTAACTGTTTTATTAAGCACGAAAAGTGCTTTATTTTAAGTACTTTTCAAGGATAATTTCTTTTTAGCTATCTAAATTATTAAAATGATCATTTCGAGGCGTCCGCACCGCAACTTCTATTCCACGCAAAGACGCGAAGAGCAGATTTCTTTTGGAGATGAAAGATCAATAATATGAGTTCTCTCATTTGTCGCTTGCTCCATATTTTTTAATATACTCGTCATTATTAGATTGATAAATACACTAGAATTGTATGGAGTGGTAGCCATATCTAAAAAATAATATGTCGTTTTAATTTTAAAAAAATCGTGTTCAAAAAATTTTTTACCAAAATCATATGCGCGCATAAAATTAATATCATAATTCCCTATGGTGTCTATCTCTTTAACAAGTAATCGTATAAAAGTTATTGGATCATCATCAAAGTTTAATTGAGCCAAGTTTCTTGAAAGAGGCGACGGGCCAAAAAAAGAATGACCATGTAACGCATTTGCTGATTCGGGAGAAAAATTTTGAACTATAAACTTTCGAAGACGTAGAATCTCCTCTCTTAAAGCTAGTGAATAATTTAAATCAAGAGGGGTGATTTCAATGCGGTTATCCTCTGGAATAGCATTTTCTATTAGCCTTTCTGTCCGATTTTCTTCTAACAATTTGATGACCATTTTAGGCGTTTTAGTCGAAGAAATATTTGAGAAATGAAGACAGGCACTTAGCAACAATTCCAAAGACATTAAAGGAAGCAGAATAGCTATCATACCTAATCCCACTTTCTTAATAATTTCCTCATCGTGGGAATTAGCATAAGCTACTAAAGCTAAACTAATAGCCATAATTATAATTACACAAAGCTTAAATAACGGGTGAGTCTTATAGAAAGGTTTAGACAACCGATTATATAAAAGTTCATACCCTCCTAGGCTTAAAAGATTTATTACTAATCCTGAGCAATTATCTGTGAGCTTAAACTTTATTTGCTGTTGACTTGGCATAACTCCAAACCCGGTTAAAACTCTATGTGTATTATCACCTTTACCGGATAATTTCCAAGAAGGTGCAGACTCCATAAAATTAATAAAAGCAAATTCCATTAATGACACCCCAGTAGGGGTTAAATAAACTCGGTAGACATGAGAAGGTAGCTTTTCAAATATATCATCAATGTAACTATGAAAAATTCCCTTTGTCGAACGATTCGCCGTCACCTTTTTGTTGACCTCATCTGGATAAAAACTTGCATAGATATGTTCAGTTTCTAGAGAAGCATGTCCTGTTCGCTCTCCTTCCCAAATTCGTATGATGACTGGCACAGTAGCCTCTTCTTTAATTTTCATTTCCAAATTTTCTTGCATTATATATTTCCTTGTAATCAAAAAATCAGAGAATAAAATTATATAATGTTACATGTCGATACTTGGTGTTTAATAACGTCCGTTTCATCTGGAAACAATTGAAAATCTTTTGTTTCTGGAAAATTCTCTAGCTCTTTTTGTTTAGCGCGCGCGAGAGCAACAGATAACTGATCGGGGTTTGTGATAGAGGCAATAGAGCCTGTTACAATATAATTGTTGATATCACCCGCTTTTAGAATTCTTGCAGCCAGTGTTGCGCAGCTATGAGCCTGGGCAGAGATAATATTACCCCCGAATAATACCCACCCATTTATTTGGTTAGTGTTTTTCATACTTTCAAAATAATCATACATCGCGTCATTATCTAAGCTATATAAACAAAATAAAATTTTAGGCGGCCCTCCTTCCGCTTGATAATCTTGTTCAGGGCTTAATAAAAATTGATGAGGCTCATGAAAAAAAATCCCTGTACGATTACCATGATCAGCACGAATTTTAATTGCATCTGGCAACATGCGTTGTGGCCATAAACTCACATAAAAAGGAATGTATTCCTGGGAGTCAGGAAGTTGAGCGTTATAATAGGGGTTTTTCATGAGCTTTCCTTCTATCTGCACAGAGATATGCCCAACGTCAACATCGTCTGCTGGATGGCTAGCATGAAGAATGGAGGGCCAAATTCTAATAATAACTCGATTTTTTTCATTTAACGTAGTTTTTTTCATGATTTTTCACCTTCATTAATTAAAAAGGAATACAGACTGCATATATAGGTTTTGGCTTGATATTTCTTTCAATGCCTACAATTTCCATTTTCTCAAAACACCAACTGGTACAATTATGGGTTTCCCCATTGGCTGTAAATTTAATTCGTTTAAAAGGGATCTGTATATCCCCAGCAATTAATTGTTGGCTTTCTTCTTCAATATTTTTCATCATAATAAGTGCCAAGCGAGGCCTAACCTCGTAAGACTTACCTAAAGGACCATAATTATAGTCAGGTCTATATTTGTCAAAAATATTGATTAGATTAATAAAGCTACCATCCGCAGAAATTTCGCATTGACGGATATAAAGCTCTGTGTGTGGGGAGCCTATTACTCTTTTTACGCCTTCCAGCAATAAAAGAGAATGACCAAATAATGGCTGGCAACCTTCCCCTCCTACATTATCTATAATGGATAATATCCATTTTGTCTCATCAAACTCCATTGAAGGCGTAATAAGACTTTTACACTTATTTTGGGTTTGTCTATTTTCATTATTCACATCTTGTTTCATCATTCACCCCTTTTAGTAGTAACCAGATTTTAAAATGATAGCACAAACCCCATTTTTAAAAATGCGTAAAATTACCTATAATTAACCTTCAAGCTCTCGTTTTGCCTCCATTAGCAAAGGAAATAACTTGAATGTTTGATAATCTAATTTAGATAATAAACCCGTACGCGTTGTTACTTCTGCCTTTACAAAGAGCTTTTTAGAAAATCCTTCGATGGTTCGAGGTGAAAGCATCATTTTTCTGGCAATAGCTTTGGCTGGCAATCCTTCTGCCAGATACATTAAGCATTCCATTTCTCGGAAAGTGAGCGGTACCAATTTCTTACCTATTATAAATTGAAAGGTATTTTTTCGAATTTTACGATTTCTATTCAATTGCTGGATAAAATCCAAGATAGGTAGAGGCATAGAATGGGTAGCAGGTGCGTGTAAAAATTCTTCTGGCAATAGGATGCGAGAATGGGAATGTCTTTTTAAAAAAGGGGCAATAAGCTCCCTAAAATGCACCAAAAAATATTCGAACACTTCCGGATAGTTTAAATAAATACTGGTGATATCAGAATGTTGTTGGGAAGTAGAAAAATTGATTAATTCAACAAAATCAGGTTGATATTGATGAAAAGTAAGCCCATGAAAATAATCAAAAAAATGTGTAGTTTTTTGAAGAAAATCTAAATTAATGTAACTTGTCCATAGATGTTTTCCTGGAAGAATCAACCCTGCTGCACATTGGTACCCTTCTTCTGCGACAAGGTATTTAACATAATTGGGATTACTAGAGAAAGCTATGCAATGCCTATCGGGATAGAACCGAGAATAATCAAAATATGTTATCCCAAATTGGTCAAAAAGAGGCTGACAAATCTGATTAATTTCAGGTGTAAATTGCCAATAAGGCGTTTTTTCCATATCATAAAATTTAAATACCATGATAGTTTATTCCAAGTAATAGATAAATCTTATTTCAATAAATAAGTCAACTTGAACTATGATGTTACCTTATCATAGACAGTTATTTTGGCATCGTCCACTAATTCTAATATAATGTATAGAGAACAAGTAAACTGCCCGGCATAATATTAAAGCGGTTTTCGATTCTAAACCGTAAATTTTGACACGAATGGGTCTGGCGCCTCACTAAGAGCTCGGCACTGCGGGGCCATTAAAATGCATTTTTTTGCACTAAAAATGTATTTTAGGCAAACATTGAGCCATTTCAAAGCTTGGTTTTAAAAAATGGCATCTTGTTCAATGTGCTTTCCCTCTATTTTTACGCGGCTGGCTATGAAACACCCTTAATTGAGCAAGTTAAGGCCAACTTTGCCAAAACAAGTGGCAATAGGCCTTAATTCTAGTGTGATCGTGCTGCTCTGTCACGTGATTGGCTCCAGTGTTTGCCTGGACTGGCATTGCAATGATACCACTATTGCGACCGGCCGCCCCTGTCGCGTGCTCGACTCCGGCTGCGGGCGCGACTGGCTTTATTGCTCATTTCAGAAAGCAGTGTGCACCAATCTTTCTCTGTCACCGTGCCAGTAGCCAATCGATCAGAAACAGCAGCAAAACCACCCGCCTCAGCAACAGAGGTGGCTTGAAAATGCAAACGCATTTCTAGTGCATGAGCTATGCCCGCCTGCTCGGTTGCAGTAAGCGCAAATGCCTCAACTGCTTTACCGTGCTCAATCGCTTCTTTTGACGCTTTATCGTAAATACCCTTGTCAGCTGACATATGGCTATGCATGGTGCGAACAAATGCCGATTGCTTAGCTTCCATTGCTGCGTAATCTGCTAAAATGGCTTTCAACTCAGGAGAAAATGGCGAATCGTTTTCTCGGCCGTGCTTGGATGATTCCACTTTTTCGCTAACTACATTTGCGCCTTCCAGTGTTTCAGATAACGCCGATTTCAAGGTCTCTGCGGTAACAGCGGCCTTGTATAACGTGCGGTTATCCAAGGACTCCTTAACGGCCTCTTTACTCTGATTTTTAAGCAAGTCGTTGAAGTCGTATTTATCAACATTGTCGGGCTTGGCTGGCAAGGCAACATACACCTCCTTGCCTTTAGCCGCGAGCTTTTGTGCAGATTTATCCAAAGTTTTGGCAGTGCCCGAATCTACACCATCATTATCAGCACACAGTACCACTGCTTGAGATTCAGCCTTGAGCGGCACTTTGGCAAAATTCGTGACGCCAAAGGTCAAATGGACATTCCAATCAGGATGAGCATCGGCAACGCTCAAGGCAGTTTCGAGCCCCTCGGCATAGGCCATTACGCCATCCGGTTTGCCCTGATGGATGAGCGCCCCCTCACTGGTGAGCCCTCGTGATAATTTGGTATTTTGCTTTAAATCGGTTTTTTTCGCTGTCTTTGGATCTAAGAAGGTCGCTTGTAGCCCCACAATCTCGCC
>JAIELR010000231.1 GCA_019752835.1 Gammaproteobacteria bacterium
CGCGTAATACGGGGCCAAGTTTTGTAAAATCAACGATCCCGTATTACGCTTTTATCGTGAGTGTTCTTAGCGCCGTCCCATTTGTAATATCAATAAATGATAAGTTCCAAGCATTATTCTCGCTTTAATACGGGCTACGAATACTTTATCCAGGTCACTTATATAACGCACAACGCCAAATCAAATTTCCACGTTTCTGGGCTTTGTATTGGACGCTTGTGAAAATCGGCTGTCATTAAATAAACACAGAGTCGATGACGGCCCGCGCTAATTTCGGGAAAAACATTAAATTCATCCTTTAAGGCGACCCGGATTAATTGGCAGGGTAAAAAGGGGTCCATTGTCATTTGAAACGTGCCATTTTTTGCCAACCGTTCTTCAAAATGGCCACTATCACGGATCAATTCCAATACTAGGCACACAAGCTGGCGAATATTATCTAATTGCAGATACCAGGCACTGATCATGGCCATTTTGACCTGACTCGGTTGCTGGCGCCAATAGTGATAGATAGGGATTTGAAAACTGCAGGTACCAGCAGGGCTCATCAAATGTTGTCTGATTCCATTGAGAAAATCATCGTCGCGTAAGCTTTGGGCTAGTCGACCATTGCCGCTTAATAAATGCTGCCAGCTTGTATCGAGCTGTTGCAAGAGTAGGTCAAGTTTAGGCTGGTTAATGTTTGGTGAGTTGCGTAATCGACGCAGGGTGCTGATGTAGCGTTGTATTTCTTTGGTTATTTTACTGCGTAAATCCGGCCGGTCGAGCAAGTTCAATATGTCACAAATCGCACTTATTAGCGCATGGGAATCCCAGGGTTCTTTTTGTTTTAAATGAGAATCACAGATCGTCAGCAAATATTCTATTTTCAACAGGATGCGTGTAATTTCGTTTAAGGGTTGCTCGTATATGACCATAGTATCCTCTTCAATTCCTTGGAAATGAATCCCGCGCGCAGAGTATACACCTTTTTTATTTTAAATCCGACTGTCTTTTTGCAATAAGCTGAAATTTCTGATGTAATCGCTCAATCTGCTTTTTCAGTTCAACTTTATTACCATTATTGTAAATAACATCATCAGCGCCAGCAAGACGCTGTCTGCGAGATGCTTGCCGCCGAATGATTTGATCGACTTGTTGCTCCGAGATGTTTTCTCGTTGCAGAACCTGTTCACGTTGTTGTTGAAGCGGCGTATCGACCACTAAGATATGTTGAAGCATGGGATTTGGTTGGGTTTCGAAAAGCAAAGGGATACTGATTAAGCAATAAGGGGCGTTTAATTGTTTCAGTTGGCGCCGTATTTCTTCGCGGATAAGCGGGTGTAAACACTCTTCAAGCCATACTCGTTCATGGGGAAATTCAAAAATCACTGCCCGCAAATGTTTACGATCCAGTTGACCATGATCGTTAAGAATATGAGGGCCGAAATGCTCTGTAATCAACGCAAGCGCAGGTTCACCGTGCTGAACAAGGTCGTGCGCCAATTTGTCAGTATCAATAAGTGGCGCCCCTAATGTTTGAAACAGCTC
This sequence comes from Gammaproteobacteria bacterium, assembly GCA_019752835.1. The sequence continues at coordinate 1,531 of JAIELR010000231.1, forward strand.
GCCAACCGTTGATTTTCCAGCGCCTATGCCGCCTGTTAGCCCAATGGTGAACATTTATATCCCCTGCCACCAATTTAGCAAGGGCTTACCCCACAATAAACAAATCCAACCAGCAACGGCCAAAAAAGGGCCAAAGGGAATCGGTTGTTCACGTTTTAGTTTACCCGCAACGATCATGGCTAATCCAACTAGCGCGCCAACAAAAGAGGCCATCAATAAAGTAGGTAACAGCATTTGCCAGCCTGCCCAGGCACCGATTAATGCTAAGAGTTTAAAATCACCATGCCCCATCCCTTCTCGTTTAGTAAGCAATAAAAAACTTTTTGCGATTAACCACAACGACATATACCCGCCAACCGCGCCGTAAATAGCTGAGTGAAGGTCCGTAAACATCCCTTGCGTATTCACCAACAAGCCTAACCATAACAAAAATAGAGTAATTTCATCGGGTAATAACTGCGTATCAATATCAATGAAAATTAAAACCAAGAGACCCCAGCTTAACATAAGCGCGAATAACAATGGCCATGACCAACCATATAGGTAAAATAGTAGCCCAGCAGTGCCAGCACTAATCAATTCCACGGCAGGATAACGCAGCGAAATCGGCTGATGGCAAAACTGACATTTTCCTCGTTGAAGCAGATAGCTGAAAACGGGGATATTCTGCCAAAATTTGAGGGGGTTTTTACATTTAGGACAATGAGATGCGGGCCAGCAAAGATTAAACGTAGTTGTTTTTTCGGGGGGCTCAGCGAGTAATAGTTGACATTGTTCTCGCCATGACGCAAATAACATGGTCGGAAGGCGGTAAATCACGACGTTTAAAAAACTGCCGATGATGAGTGCAAAAATAATGAGCAGAAAAGTGCCCCATGGGGAATAAATTAAGTTAAGAAAGCTCATGTTAGGTGGGTGCCTTAGTTGGATTAGGGTTTTTTATTGCTTTATTCAGCGAGAGCCCCTGGATTATAATGGTAAGCTGTCCATTCTGCCAAGCAGTATATTTGCCTAATTGGCCAAACTTTGGTATGATGGGACCCTTATGAAAAGGAGTTAACCTTATGTTATACGGCTTGCTGCACCTGTCCTTCTGGGGATACGTTATTGCTACATTAATACTTACGCATATAACCGTCATCTCGGTGACTCTTTATCTGCACCGCGGCCAAGCTCATCGAGCGATGGATCTGCACCCAATTATTTCCCATTTTTTCCGCTTTTGGTTGTGGATGACCACCGGTATGAAAACAAAAGAATGGGTTTCTATACACCGCAAACATCACGCGAAATGCGAAACGACAGAAGATCCTCATAGCCCAGTTATTTTCGGGATCAACAAAGTGTTTTGGGAAGGGGCTGAATTATATGGTATTGAGGCCAAGAACCTCGAAACACAAGAACGATATGGTCATGGTTGTCCAGATGATTGGATAGAACGACATCTCTATACGCCATATAGCAAATTAGGCGTCTCCATGATGCTCGTGATTGACCTCGTATTATTTGGTATCCCTGGCCTCACGGTTTGGGCTTTACAAATGATCTGGATTCCTCTGTTTGCCGCTGGAGTTATCAATGGTATTGGCCATTACTGGGGTTACCGTAATTTTGAATGCCCAGATGCCTCACGCAATGTTGTTCCTTGGAGCATTTTAACTGTCGGTGAAGAGCTGCATAACAATCACCATACCTTTGGTTCTTCCGCCAAATTCTCGGTAAAGTGGTGGGAGTTTGATTTAGGTTGGCTCTATATTTCACTGTTGAAAGCAGTTGGTCTGGTTAAAATCCGCAAAACCATTCCCGAGCTTCAATCTATTCCTGATAAATGTACTATTGATGTTGAGACCTTGAAAGCTTTTATTACTAATCGCTTCCAGATTATGTCAACCTATGCCAACGAAGTGATTATCCCTGTATTTGAGCGTGAAAAAGCGCAATTATCCTCAACGAGTGCAAATCTATTAGCAAAAGCGAAGGTTTTGTTGATACGAGATAGTTCATTGGTAAGCCCGGAGGGTAAAAATACATTGATGCAGATTTTGAATGAGCGGGTTCAATTAAATCTCGTTTATGAATATCGCATGAAGCTCCAAGCTATCTGGGATAAGACTACTGCGACGCAAAAAGAGTTGTTGGATGCCTTGCAAGAGTGGTGCCATCAAGCCGAATCAACGGGTGTTGATGTGTTACATCAATTTGCCAATCGTTTACGTGGTTTTAGCGCAGGCACACAATCTGTTTAAAACAAGCAAGTAGCTCGTATTAAAGCGCTTAAAATGTACAGTTTTAAGGGAGTAAATATATTTTTTACTCCCTGAGAGTATGATTTTCGCACGGTAGCGCGCAATACGGGGTGGTATTTTGTAAAACCAACAGAAGACTCCTGAATAAATTAACGTCGAGGCACCTATGTTAGAAATTAATCCCATCATCCAACAGATTAAAAGCATGCAAGAACGCTGCCAGATCTTACGGGGGTATCTTTGACGTTGATGCGAAGAAAGAACGTTTGTTGGAAGTTGAGCGCGAATTAGAAAATCCCGAATTATGGAATACACCCGAGCGTGCCCAAGCGTTGGGGAAAGAGAGAGTAGAGCTTGCCCAAGTCGTCGATGGCTTGGTTGATTTGATTAATGGTTTGAAAGATTGCGAAGAATTATTGGAAATTGCCAATGATGAGCGGGATGTCGATACGGTTAATGTGATTATGGGTGATTTGCACCAATACGAAGCCCACTTAGCCCAACTCGAATTTCAACGCATGTTTAGCGGCGAAATGGACGCTAACAATGCCTTTCTCGATGTTCAGGCTGGCTCAGGTGGTGTTGAAGCACAAGATTGGGCTGCTATGTTGATGCGTATGTATCTACGTTGGGGCGAACGTCGTGGTTTTGCACCAGAGCTGCTGGATGTTGCCGATGCTGAGGTAGCCGGTATTCGAGGTGCCACCATTAAATTCACAGGTCCTTATGCCTACGGTTGGTTGCGCACAGAAACAGGTGTGCATCGTCTAGTCAGAAAATCCCCTTTTGATGCCAATCATAAACGGCATACCTCTTTTGCCTCTGTTTTTGTGCGACCTGAAGTTGATGATTCCATCGATATTGACATTAACCCCGCTGATTTACGTGTTGATACTTATCGAGCAAGCGGCGCAGGCGGACAGCACGTGAACCGCACTGAGTCGGCTATTCGTATAACCCATATTCCGTCCGGCATCGTTACCCAATCCCAGGCTGACCGCTCTCAACATCAAAATCGCTCTCATGCTATGGCTCAGCTCAAGGCAAAATTGTATGAATTAGAAATGCAAAAACGCAATAGCGAACGACAAAAATTGGAAGATCAAAAATCTGACATTGGTTGGGGGAGTCAAATACGTTCGTATGTTCTTGACCAATCCAGGATTAAAGATTTGAGAACAGGCGTAGAAACAGGAAATACACAAGCCGTGTTGGATGGCGATCTCGACCAATTTTTAGAAGCAAGCTTAAAGAGCGGATTGGCCAACAATACACTTACTTCAAATATAGAGGATGATGAACAATAATGTCCGATGAAAAAAAAATCACCGAATTGGCGCTTGATGAAAATGAACAAATTGCCTTACGACGAAGCAAATTAGCGTCTTTGCGTAAAGAGGGGTCGGCTTTTCCCAATGATTTTCGTCGTGATGCGCTTGCTGCTGCATTGATGGGCCAATATGCCGAGTTGACTGCAGAACAACTGCAAGCAGAACCTCTGGTGGTTAAGATTGCAGGTCGAATGATGACGCGCCGTTTAATGGGCAAGGCTAGTTTTATCCATCTTCAAGATATGTCAGGGCAATTTCAATGCTATGTTCGCGCAGATGATATTACCGTTGACGCCTATGAGCAATTCAAGCACTGGGATATTGGTGATATTTTGGGGGCGGAGGGATATTTATTCAAAACAAAAACGGGTGAATTGTCCTTACATGTTAAAAGCATTCGTTTGCTCACCAAATCATTGCGTCCTCTGCCCGATAAATTTCATGGTCTCTCAGATGTAGAACTTTGTTATCGCCAGCGTCACCTTGATTTAATTATGAATGAGCGTACCCGCCGTACGTTTTTTATTCGAAATAAAATTGTGGATGGTATTCGACAATTTTTAAATAATCGGCAATTTGTCGAAGTTGAAACGCCCATGATGCATATTATTCCCGGAGGGGCGGCTGCGAAACCGTTTGTGACGCGTCATCATGCATTGAACAGGGAATTATTTTTGCGCATTGCGCCCGAATTATACTTAAAACGGCTTGTTGTCGGTGGCCTTGAGCGGGTGTATGAAATTAATCGTAATTTTCGTAATGAAGGGGTTTCAACACGCCATAACCCTGAATTCACGATGCTAGAGTTTTATCAAGCTTATGCAGATTATGAGGATTTAATCGATTTAACTGAAGAACTTATGCGAACTTTAGCGATGGCGGTTATGGGTAGTTTGATCGTTCCTTATCAAGGGACGGTCTATGATTTTTCGAAACCCTTTAAACGCATGACAGTACTTGACGCTATTTTGCATTATTGCCCGTCGATTAATAAAGCTGATTTGGAACATTTAGAAAGTGCCACGGCGATAGCAAAAGGGCTGGGTATAGAAGTCAAACCTAGCTATGGTTTGGGTAAGATACAAATTGAAATTTTTGAAAAAACCGCTGAGCATTTATTGATGGAACCGACATTTATCACGCAATATCCAGCTGAAATTTCTCCTTTAGCACGTCGAAATGATGACAACCCTTTTGTGACTGATCGCTTTGAGTTTTTTGTGGCAGGACGTGAGTTAGCGAATGGTTTTTCAGAATTAAATGACGCAGAAGACCAAGCCGATCGATTTTTGCAACAAGTGGCTGAAAAAGATGCCGGTGATCAAGAAGCCATGCATTATGATGCTGATTATATCCGCGCCCTGGAGATAGGTTTACCGCCAACAGCAGGTGAGGGTATTGGTATTGATCGATTGGTGATGTTGTTTACTGATGCGCCCTCGATTCGGGATGTTATTTTGTTTCCGCATATGCGTCCGAAAGTGGCTGATTAATGACAGCCGCCTTGATTCGTCCTATGCAGGAGGCCGATGTTTCCATAGTCACTGCCATTGAAAAAAGCGCCTTTCCCTATCCTTGGGGTGAACAAGCATTTCGAGATAGCCTACACAACTTTAATGCGTGGGTTCTTGATGCCGACAATACTCTTTTGGGCTATGCTATTGTGATGATTGCATTTGATCAGAGTGAGTTGTTGAATATCGCAGTTTCACCCGCTTATCAAGGAAATCGATGGGGCGAGTACTTATTGACCTATATTGTGGCTGAATTAAAGGTAAGAGGGATAAATACCTTGTTTCTCGAAGTCCGAAAATCGAATGAGGCTGCGATTCATCTCTACAAAAAATTAAATTTTATCGAAGTGGGTCTTCGAAAGCGATATTATCAAACAGACACGGGCAGGGAAGATGCATTGGTGTTTAAACTGGCCTTGTAGGGGCGACCCCGTGGTTGATGCGCTGCATCCAGGCTACGTATATCACATGCATCTCGTTAAAATTTCCGGTACAATCAACCGATACTCCTTTTTAGAGAGAACCAAATCATG
>JAIELR010000068.1 GCA_019752835.1 Gammaproteobacteria bacterium
CGTCCTTAATTAAGCAAGTTGAGTTCAATTTTGCCAAAACAAATGGCCCCTCAGCGCAGAGCTCTTAACGTAGGGCCGATAAGACGGAAGAGGCGGGCCGTTTCACGATTGAGCTAAAGCGGGACAGTCGGATAAATCGAGTAGGAAGGACCTGTTTTTTAGCAGTAAAACACACTGAAATAGAAATCAAAAGACCGAAAGAGTGCAGCGATAAAGAGGCGGCAAGCTCGATAAAGCTGAGGGTTGTTGAAGCGAAAGAGATAGATTGTCCAGCGGGAGAGGAAAGAGTATAAAGTACTCCCCATTGTCAAGACCACTTTTTCATAAAAATGAGATATAAAACCTCAATCAAAAAACAAATTAAAATTACTGTTGTTGAACCTGTGGGCCCCTGTGAATAATGTGGGTAACGTTGCGAGGAACAAGCAAATCGTTATCCACATTATTCACAGAGTCCACAGGTATTATTTTATTTAAATACACGTCGGCCGGTTTTTTATAATCTAAATGCTGATGATGCCGCTCAAAATTATAAAAATTAAAATAGTTTTTTAGCCCATTTTTTGCCTCTTTAACCGACAGGTAATCTTTCAAATAAACCTCTTCATATTTAACTGAGCGCCATAAACGCTCAATAAAAATGTTATCAAATGCCCGGCCTTTGCCATCCATGCTAATCTTAATCTCATTAGCCAATAAGAGTCCTGTGTGTACTCCCGGTGCTCAAGTGTGACACCTGCAATTTTGGTTGATAAAGTTAGCTCCTATATTTTCAATTAACCCAATCATACAGGAGCAAGATGATGGCCCATAATAATGTCAGTGAATTTCCTCGAAGTGCTAGCCAGACCAGCGAGCCAATCACATTAGATAAAGTGGTTCTCGCCATGGCAAATTGGCGAACCAATAAAAAGAGTCCTCAAGAACCTATCCCTGAATCAATTTGGCAACAGGTTTTTGTTTTAGGCCCTACGTTAAGAGCTCTGCGCTGGGGGGCCATTAAAATTCATTTTTTGTGCAAAAAAATGCTTTTTTGGTGAACATGGAGTCATTTGGTACCTTGGCTTTAAAAAAATGGCATCCTGTCCAATGAGTTTGCACTCTATTTTTAGACAACTGGCAAAGAAACACTCTCAACTGAGCAAGTTGAAGTCAATTTTGCCAAAACAAGTGGCCTCTCAGCGCAGAGCTCTTAACGTAGGGCCCGATTGATGGGAAAACGCATCGAGGTTATCAGGCAGGAGAAGATGAAGGTCCTCTTCATCTTGTTCATGCGTGTGCCACGTCGAGTGGAATAACGCTTGGACAGGAGGCAGTCAAAGAAAAATCAAATGAAATTACGGCCATTCCCGAATTAATTGATGCGGTTGTTTTAGGAGGGCAATTGGTCACTATTGACGCGATGGGATGTCAGCGCAAGATTGCTGAAAAGTTGATATCAAAAAAAGCGGATTATTTATTGGGATTAAAAGGAAATCAAAGCCTTTTACATGCGGATATTAAACTGTATTTTGAAAATGAAACACTTCGAAAAAGAGCTATTTTTGCTGAAGAAAGTGATAAAGGACATGGGCGAGTTGAGCATCGGGAATGTTACGTCACAGATAAAATTGATTGGTTAGCTCAACGAAAGGACTGGGCAGGATTACGTTCAATTATTCAATTAAACTCCACGACATATTGCCAGGGAAGTGAGCAAGGCGAAACACGTTACTATATCAGTAGCTTATCGGCTAATGAGGTAAAGCTTATCTTGCAGGCGACAAGGGCGCATTGGAGGGTAGAATCAATGCACTGGACACTCGATGTCACGTTTAAAGAAGATTCACGGCTTATCTGGGATAGAAATGTGGCTCAAAATGAGAGCATCATCCGTCGTGTTGCGATGAACCTTTTAAAGCAGTACCAGCTTAAAATCAAGCCTTTACGAGGAAAGGAGAAAATCGCGCTAAAAAGCCTACGAAAAATCTTGATCGCCGATGATGAGGCTATGTTTGCTTTGTTGCATGGAAATTTATAACGGGACAGCCGTGATCTGCATGCAAAAAGTGATTGACAATAAACCATCCATCTTTGTACTCTATGAAGCCATACTTGAGGCGCATTGGCAAATGCTCTTGAGCGATGTGTTAATTGCTTTTCTAAAAATGCCTTCTTGGCGTACTGTTTTAAAAAACAGCCTTGAATCAAATCACACGATAAACGCGCGGGGTCAAGGACATTCTTGAGGGATATCACCTGTGGGCCATGAGAGAAGATTGTGAGTAGCTGCACGTCTTGCGCTGGGTGATGATACGAGCATCGTCCTTTTCGCTTATTGAGCGCTGTCCGCAAAAACAGCCCCTTTTTAGCCAGAATCGAGGGGCTACTTTTGCGGACAATACCTTAAATACGCACGATTGTCCATAATGCGACCAGGGTCGTTTGCTATGTTTAGGTGCCTCCCTTATGCTTCGCACATTTGCGCTTGACCGAGCGTGCAAGCTTATACCGCGCGTGATACCTCATGACTCATTACCCTTTTATTGTTTTTATCTAACTGATAGTCTTGAAAACCCACTGAAAGGGATTGCCATCATGAAACGATACACTGAGCAGGATTTGAGCCTTTTTTTGACGAGCGTTCAGTCAGCCGTTGACGCGCGTGAGTGGGTAGTGGTAGAGCGTCAATTAGCACGCTTGACCTGGGAATGGCAAGGAGCCTGGTCTAAGGAAGCCCTGACGAGGCTTTTTGAGCATTTACAGGCCTATATTGAGGCACACTTAACGGATGACCGAGAGCGCGATGTCGCGTTTATTCGAGCCTTAGACGTGGGTCCCGCCGAGCGCAAACCTCTTCAACCGTCGGGGCTTCGGGATGCCCTACTCCATGGGGCGTTTCCCGTGCTGCCGGTTGAGACAAAAATAAGTTATGCCCGCTTTTTTGTACCCTATTATTTACGCTACCAAGATTATCCTGAAGCACTACGGCTGCTGAGTGCGTGTGGCTTTGGTGTCTCCCATCAACCGGTTTCCCCCGCGGATTTACCCGTCGATATTCGAGCAAGTTTTGGGCACCTGGAAGGGGCACTTCGGGTGCGTTTTTTAAGGGATACGCTGAGGCGCTGTCAGGACACGGAAGAGGAGGTTGGGTCGCTTAAGGCGGCTGCCTATCTCATGAATCACGCAGCGTTTCTTGTGGAGCTCTTGCCCTTGCTGCCCAAACCGCTGCAGTCTGAGCTTGCGGGCTTGTTGAGCGAGCATCGCCTTGCTTTAAGAGACATCGCTGATGGGTCGTTACAGGATTGCTTGAATCAAGAGGTTGACTCCGCCTTAGCCTCCCCCCTTTCTCCTGAAGAAAAGATGGATGCTTTTCAAGCCGTTTCGATGCCAATAGCCGCATTCGCTCAGCTTTTAGAGCTTTTAGGCTCTTTGGAGGAAGCACATTGTTATTGGTTTGCCCTGGTCCGCTACGCCTTCGTGCATGGCTTGACCTCGCTGGCATCCTTTAGCGCGATACAGGCAAATGCTCAGGACGAGCTCAACCGCTTAGAGCGGGTTATCCTGAAGCAAGAAGCACCCAACGTGGTAGAGCGCCGTGTAGACTCGTTGTGGTTGGTTTACCGAGCGTCTTTGCAGACTTGGCGTCAATCCCTTGACGAAGCAATGTGCTTAGCCAAGGGAGATAACGAAGCGCTAAAGACCTTGTTTGAACAAAACCAATCTTTTCTAACGTGCTGGCTAATAACGCTTTTTCAAGACGCGGAGCGTATTGCAGGCACCTCACCCTGGGGTTTTAGCTATGGGGTCCTGGGGGGCGGCTCGTTTAGCTTCGGACGTCTATCTCCGTATTCAGCTATGGAGATATGCATTATTATTCCAGCAAGACACCCTGAGCATGAAGCGTATTTACAACACGTGCTGACCTGGGTGTCATGGAGCCTTGAGAGTTTAGGGGAAAGTCTTTGGGTAGCGGGCTTACGTTTGGCAAGGTCCTGGGTGGTTAAAACCCTTGACGAATGGCAAGCAGAGTTCACGCAAGCCGCTGAGCCTCTCGCACACCACAGAGCCTCTCACTCAGAGAATCTGCGTTTACTGCAATACCTGCAGCAAGGCATCTGGCTACACGGGTATGGCGATATACAGGCGTTACAAACCGCTTATCAAGCGGCTGTGAGCTCTGTCCTAGACCAGTCGTTTCCCTTATCCCGTAGCCCTACGCTTCCCTCGACCTACCGACAAGCACTTGGTCTCACGGTCTTGGCCGAGACTTTATCGCAGTGTCAAGCCCTCTTGGATGCCCCTTTCGAGCTAGAAGGACTGCTTTTACCCTTCAGCTCTCTCCTGCGTCAGGCAGACACGCTCTTCACGCTACTTCAGGTCCTCAACGTCTTAGGGGATATCAAGGCTTCTTCGGTGAGCGTCCTTTTGGATGCGCTCGTGCTACGGGGCTTTGCACGCTCGATGCACACGGCGCTTGAGGCGCTTTTTTACCGCTTACAGGCTCTCGCTTTCTTGCCGCCCTGGGCACTCGAGCCAATTGATTCAATCGAGCTCGTCAAAAGTGATTTAAATAGCGTGGAGAAGGGTGTCTTATCCTCTATACAGCAGGCCTTATCGCTGACAGACAGTGAGCGAGCTGACATGCACTTAACCCTGCATCACTTTTTAGCGGCCTTATATCCCTTACGCCGCCCACTCACCTGGCAACAGGCCCTACCACCTGCTGGCCAGTTAAACGTGTTAATGGCGCAGACCTTGGCAGGCGATGCAAGGCTCTCTCGCTTACAAGCGCCGCCCGGGCAAGGCCGTTTTCGCCTCAGTTGGCTCTCGCTCAAAAAAGCGCCTGAGCATCCTGATGGATGGATAGCCGAATCACGCACGCTTTTACTTCACCCCAAGGTCGCGCCGGTGTTTTTAAACCCGCATCAGCGGGGCTGGCGCGATAAAGGGGAGTACGATGCGCTGGGTAACCACGTCGTGTTTCGAGGAGAGTATCAAGACGTGGATTGGCACGTCAAATTAGGGGCCAATTTTCCGGGCTTGGATTTAGCTGCGTATGTATTTAAAGCGCTGTTAACCGAGGAGGTGCTCCCCGTTTACATTGGGAAACTGAGTGATGATACCTGGGCCATATTACCCGAGGTTGCAACGCTCACCCCGACCTTACCCTACCAAAATGTTGCTGAAACAATGGCCCAATCCACCTGGTCAGAAGACCAGCTTGACCCGTATTATTTTAGTTTATACACCGTATTAGCGGGCTTATTAAATCCCTATGATGCTAAACCCAATAATCATATCTGGGTGCCTTTTTTCAATGAAACGGGTCAACTCCGCTATGCAATGGTGGATGTAGATAATGAGCAATGCTTTCAAACCGCCGTGGTACGGGAGGGAAAAGACTTTAAACCCACCGCAAAAAGCATTTATTTTTGTTGTGACCGCTTAAAAGACCCACTACATCCAGCCGTCATCGATTTATTTTTAAGCCTTAATCCGTTTGCGCTCTTAAGCCAATGGCTGACACTCTTAGCCGTCTTGGATAAAGGCTTACATGCCTTATTCGGCGAAGCGATGATTACAGCCTTAGCGACGCGTCAAGCGGAGAAAAAAAGCACCGGCGCTATTCTCTTAGCGCCGGAGACGGTGGGCGAGCTCTTCGATAAATTACAGCGCTTACAAGAAGGCTTAGCGCGTTATAAAGCAGGCGTTTCACCCGCATTGTCCCATTTAGATGTCTTGCATCAATTAGAGCCAGCGATGAAAGGGCAATATGAGCGCATGCTCCCGCAAGCAATCCCCCCTGCCAAACGCTTTGAAATCCTCTTAGGCTATGCTTATTCCAAGGTCATCGGTTTTAGTTTTTGCTCGCGGTATGACCGTGCTTTATTACAGCGCTCAGGGATTCAACAAAAGATTCCAACGCTGGACGAAATCCTCGCCCGCAGCACCTATGCGCCCGAACAAAGTCTTCAGTATTTAGAAAAACGCTTAGCCGACTATGAGTTAAACGTTAAACCCTGCCAAGCGGCCCTTTTAAACGGGGATTTAACCTTATGGGAGCAAACCTATGCCCCCGCGTTTCGGGAGCGAGTGGTTCAAGGGCTCGATTTTAAAATCTTTTCCAAGCAACCCAAGCCTATTCAAGCGCGATTTAAACAGGGTGCGCTTGCCATCGCCTTTCGCATCGTTGATTTATCGTACTGGATGACGCTCACCGATAAGGACATCGAAACACTGGTGAAACACGCCTGGCAATTGACCGAGCTGCGTGTACGGGGCTGTCCGCGTTTAACGACCAAGACCTTGACGAATTTATTGGCTATCAGTCAGACCTTAGAAGTCCTGGATATGAGTGAGCATTCCACCCTCGAAACGATTCAATCGGGTTTACTCACTACCTTATCCTTCCTGCAGCTACGTCGCCTCACCGTCGAGCGCTGTCCGCAGTTAAAAAAAATCGATGTGGACTTGCCCCAGTTACGGGAATTATACGTATCCGATAACCCGCAGCTGCTCACCCTCCAAACCCACAGCACTCAGCTATATCTCGTACAACTTCGAGGTGCCACGCGTTTTCCGCTAGCCGCTTTATCTGCCTTGAGTTTATCCTATTCCCTCTTGCAAACGGTGGACCTCATCGACTGCTCTTATCCGACAACGTTTATTGACCTGCTGCATCGCTACCCTTTTTTAGTCGGTTGTGATTGGCAGGTGAGCGCACTGGAGGACGCCTACCTCACCCGTATCGCCCAAGCCCTTGACGCTGCCTATGCGGCGATAGGGTATGACGATAAAACTAAACGCCTACAGCGACTTCACCCGACACTCGCGCAAATATTGGCTAAGCGCAGCCTGGTCCGTACGCGCCTCGGTCTCTTTACCAGGCATTTGCTCGAAGATAAAGCCCTCATCATGCCGCTGTTGAAGGCAGCGAAAAGCGAGAACGGTGATGTACGCCGCGATGCAGCAGAGGCTTTGGGCCGGTTTGCACAAACGCCGCAGACCACAACAGTGGTGGCGGCCTTATTGGTCGCGGTGGAGGATAAGTATAGGGAGGTACGCCGCTCGGCAGCAGCGGCCTTGGGCCAGTTTGCCCAAACGCCGCAGGCCACAACAGTGGTGGCGGCCTTATTGGCCGCGGTGAAGGATC
>JAIELR010000164.1 GCA_019752835.1 Gammaproteobacteria bacterium
GGATGCCCTTGAGGCTGCTTATCAACGTGGCGAAACGGATGAGTTCGTTAAACCAACACTTATTTGCCCCCATGATACTCAACCCTTCTTGATTGAATCAGAGGATACCGTCGTTTTCATGAATTTTAGAGCCGATCGCGCGCGTGAACTCAGTTACGCACTAACCCAGCCCGACTTTAGCGGTTTTCAACGAACAGTATGGCCGCACCCTTTGCATTTTGTCACCTTGACGGAGCACACGACAGATATTGTTGCCCAGGTAGCTTTTCCACCTCAATCATTGGTCAATGGGATAGGCGAGGTGATTGCTCGACAAGGCTTAAAGCAATTGCGGATCGCCGAAACAGAGAAATATGCGCATGTTACTTTTTTCTTCAATGGTGGGAAAGAAACCACCTATCCCGGTGAGGAGCGTATTTTAGTGCCCTCACCCAACGTTACCACCTATGATTTGCAACCTGAAATGAGTGCTTACTTACTGACAGAGCAACTGGTTGCGGCGATCAAGACACAGCAATATGATTTTATTGTTTGTAATTTTGCTAATCCTGATATGGTGGGCCATACCGGTAATTTTAAAGCGACCGTCCAGGCTATTGAAACAGTTGATGTCTGTTTGGGGCAGATTTACGATGCCATTCTCGCGGTGGGTGGAGAAATGATGATCACCGCCGATCATGGAAATGCTGAATATATGTTCGATAAAAAAACACATCAACCGCATACAGCGCATACCAGTGAGCCGGTGCCTTTGATTTATGTGGGTCGTCCAGCCCATTTTATTCAAGAAGGTGGCAAATTGGCGGACGTGGCGCCTACCATGTTAATGTTGATGGATCTGCCTATTCCTGATGAAATGGAAGGGGAGATTTTATTGAGGCTTGAGCAAACTAAATCATGACACCAGCCAAATTAACCCTTCTCATCCTTATCAGCCTCTTGTTTTCCATGAAAATCAACGCTGGTAACGAAAGCGATGATATGAATAAACAGCTACAAGCGGTTAATACGCAAATTAATCGCGTGCAGACAAATTTATCCGTTGATCAAGTGAGTCAGAATAAATTACAAAAAGAATTGCAGGGAATGGAGGTGACGATAGGGCAAGTGACGGCAAATCTCCATTCCTTAAATAAGCAAATTAAATTAGAAATGACTAAATTTTCATTATTGCAAGCACAACAGCGCATTTATCAACAACAGCTTGATCAGCAACAAGAGGCGCTGTCCAATCAAATTCGCTCTGCTTATTTTATGGGACAACAAAATTACTTGAAACTCTTGCTCAACCAACAAAATCCGACTGACATCACGCGCAATATGACGTATTTCCAATATTTAAATAAAAATCGACTGGTACTAATTAATAGCTTAAACAGCACGCTTCATCAATTATTTTCAAATCAGGAAAAAATTGAACAACAAGCGAGTGCCTTGAAATTGCTGCGCAAACAGCAACAAGATCAACAAAGCCAATTGCTGCGAGCAAAACAAGTGCGGGTAGCGCTATTGACGCGCTTGGATCAACAAATTAACACGAATCAGGCGCAATTAGGCGCATTGCAAGATAATAAGAAAAATTTGCAACATTTAATGGAGCAGTTACAACGGGAAGCAAACAACAATATGCTTTCTATGCCGGTTCCTTTTTCTCAACTGAAAGGCCGTTTAAAATGGCCCACACACGGTGCGATTGTACTTCATTATAATACACCGATTGAGGGCAGTGATTTGAATTCAAATGGTGTTATCATCAAAGCCCCCGAGGGGCAAAATGTCTATGCGATTTATCCGGGGCGTGTTATGTTTGCGGGTTGGTTAAAAGGGTTTGGATTGCTTATGATCGTCGATCATGGTAATGGTTATATGTCGCTTTATGGCCGCAATCAAAGTTTATTCAAAAAGACAGGGCAAGCGGTCAATGCGGGTGAGTTGCTGGCGCAGGTGGGTGAAACCGGTGGCTATGATCAAAGTGGTTTGTATTTTGAGATTCGGTATGATGGAGAGCCGGTTAATCCGGAGGTATGGTGTCAATAATTTCGATAAGAAATGATGGTTGGTAGCCTGGATGTATGGTAGCCTGGATGTATGGTAGCCTGGATGTATCGTAGCCTGGATGCAGCGCAGCGGAATCCGGGAGAATGTGCCCTGCGAGATCTCTTCCCCGGATTCCGCTGCGCTGCATCCAGGCTACGATACATCCGGGCTACCAAATCATGAGGGAGATAGTAATGCGATTAGTATCTGTTTGGGTCAGTCTTTGTTTCTTGAGTATCAGCTGCCTTGCTGCAACACCTCCTACCTCAAAACAAACCGCCGTAAAACCGACAAGCAACGTATCTTCCACCAACAATTTACCGATTGCGGAAGTTGAGCGATTTACCACCGCCATTGCCGATGTCAAAAAATATTATGTGGAAGACGTCAGCGATAATAAACTTTTTGATAATGCATTACAGGGAATGATAGCGGGCTTGGATCCCCACTCAAGCTATCTCGATGCAGACGATTATGCCGACCTTCGATCGACAACCTCAGGCAAATTTGCTGGCGTTGGTATTGAAATTGGCAGTGAAGCCGGTTATATCCGTATTGTGAGTCCCATAGATGATACCCCAGCACAAAAAGCAGGTCTTAAACCTGGCGATTTTATCATTAAAATTGATAATGAATCCGTTCAAGACATGAGCCTACGAGACGCCGTTGATAAAATGCGCGGAAAGGCGGGCACACAAGTTGTTTTAACGATTTATCGTGAAGGGGAAAAAGCGCCTTTCAATGTGACATTAACGCGAGAAGTTATCAAAGTAGAAAGTGTTAAAAGCAAGTTGTTGGATGGTGGATATGGTTATATTCGCATTAGCCAATTTCAAAGCCCCACGGCTGATGCATTGGTCGCCGCCGTCAAAAAATTGCAAGCGGACAATGACGGCAAGCCCTTGAATGGACTAATTCTTGATTTACGTAATAATCCAGGTGGCTTACTCGATGCCGCCATCGATGTGTCAGATACCTTTTTAGATAGCAAAAAACTCGGGAAAAACGATTTGATCGTCTATACAAAAGGGCGCATAAAAGGATCGCAATTTGACGCGCGCGCAACCCCTGGCGATATGCTCAATGGCGCGCCTATTGTGGTGTTAATCAATGGCGGTTCAGCTTCTGCCTCAGAAATTGTGGCCGGTGCATTACAAGATCAACATCGAGCCATTATCATGGGCACTCAGAGTTTTGGTAAAGGCTCAGTTCAAACGGTTATACCGCTTGATAATAAGACCGCCATAAAAATTACCACCGCCTTGTATTACACCCCTAACGGGCGATCCATTCAAGCGAAGGGTATAGAGCCGGATGTGGTCGTTGAGCCCATGAAAGTCACATCGAATAAAAACACTGAAGATTTTGGTCTTGCGATGCTCAAAGAACAAGATCTTAAAGCGCATTTAGCGAATGGAAATGAGGTAAAAGGAAATATTGCTCAAGCGGAAACACAAGCAAAGAACCCCGCAGATAATGTAAATACTTCACAAACAAAGGCTAATAAGGCCAATGTTCAATCAACACAACCCTTGGCGGTGACGGACTATCAGCTGAATGAAGCGTTGAATTTATTGAAGGGATTGCATGCGGTGGGCGGCGTTTAAAAAAATAGGTGTCGTAATCGTAGCCCGTATTAAAGCGCTTTAAACGCTCAATGTAGAGGCAACATCATACTCGATAATCCCACAAATAGGGATGATTAAAGGATGGCGCGTAATACGGGGCCGAGTTTTGTAAAATCAACAACCCCGTATTACGCTCTTGTCGTGAATGTTCTTGTTATTAGCCTTGTGGCAATATGAGTGAATAACAAGCTCCAACCCTTTTTTCGCTTCACCCGGGCTACGTTACTATGCACCCTTAAGGACGAGGCTGTTATCCGCATTATTAATTAGCTCAATCAATGCGTTGTTTTTTGCAATATTCCTAACAATAGGAGGTTCTTTACAACTAAAGCGAGCGAAACAGTCGCTAAAAGACGCTGATTTCTTTTTGTTATTAGGCTCACCCTCATTGGCATGCGTAGTAGCTTTATAAATAAGCGTAAGCCCTGCTCCAATGTCTTTACCATCAGGGGTGCTTGAAAATGCTATTTCTGCTTTTTTGCGAAACTTATTGACCCCCCCGCCGAGATCGTTTTCGCCCGCACTAAAACCGCTGGTGCGCTTATTGGCCCAGTTAACGGGCTTAATACCTTGTATCATTTCGGCGAACGTATTTACCAAACCAGCGCCTAAATACATAGAGATGTTTAAAAAAACTGTCTCCAAAAAGCCATAGGATGTATTAGTACATTTTTCTCCATTGAGTGACTCTTTTGCACATAATAAATCCTTGGTTGCATCCTGAGAACAGTTACCCGAAAGGATCGTTGTGACCAGCAATAAAAAAAATGCGGCTAGGATGAGAAACCATAATAATTTCAACATAAACGAGAGTAGCATAGACCCCATATTACTGCAGCATGACCGTTGATTTAGAGTTTCTTGGCGTACATGCGGAGTTTCTATTAGTTGGATCTCATCTGGCATCTCATCATTATCATTAATAATATTATTATTGTTTACAACATTCGGCAATGGAGGCAATGACACTGTATTTTCAGGTCCTACCATAATATTGTTTCCGTTGAAAGCCCACAAAGCATTTGAGTCAAGCCGAAGTAGGGCCTTCGCAGCTTTATTGGTAGAAAAATAGTACATTGCATATTTAGGACCGCCACCTAGAAGAGTTTCAAGGCTGGAAACACTGCCTGCCACAAATTTCCGCCAAACATCTTCTATGTTCGTATGTGTTATTAAAAATTCATTTAAAGGAACATATACCGTTGCAAACATACTATAAAGAGGGGTTGCAACGGTGACAACTGCAAGTAGAGCGGTCACTATATCAATAACATCGTATTTCTTGGATTTAAGCTTACTTTCTATTTTAATACCGGCTACTTTTATTTCAAGTTCATTGATAAGTACCAGCTCCGGTATAGTAAGTTCCTCTCCTTTTTTATCTGAATATAAAAAACTATGAAATTCCGCAAGTTTATCCACATTTTTAATAGAACTGTCGCCTAAAATATATTGAAGCTTATGGATTAGTTTTACTAAAACGTTGGAGTTAGGCTTGGCTAATGCCGCTATACGTGCTTCATCTAATAACTTGAGCAGGAATTCGCATTGCTGTGTAGGGTTTTTTTCAATCAGAACGAAATATAGATTTTCAATTGCACGATAGGCCTTTTTTTGCTCAGGCGTTAGCCGCATCCATATAAATATTTTATGGAAATAAATCATATGTGCAGGAGCGGATGTTAGACCACTGAGTCCAGCAATGCTCCCATTAATTGCTACCCCAAGGTTATTCGTAGCCACAAGGCCCGCATATTGATTTCCCGTAATGGATAATGCAGCAACAGCCCCACCGACGATAATATAAAAAAGTAAAGCTCTTTCCTTTGCTGATGCATGCTTAAAGGCTTCCTTCATTTCATGAAGGCCTCCTTCCCAAAAGGCCACCCAAGCGGCCCAATTAATCGAAAAGTTTGCGATAATACCCATAATACCGGCCAGCCAGGCCGCCTCGACTTCAACCCCAAACATTGCCGCAAGTGCCATCAGAGAGTTTAGGAAGTCAGTGTTTAAGGCCGCTTTTTTGTTACACTCAAAATTGGAAACTTGCAGACCAAAGAAAACTGCCATAGAACCATAGTAACCCAAACCTTTTAGGGCCTTGGTAATTTTTGATTTTTGTGGTTCAGCAACGCCAGTTGCGGCATTCACAGAATAGTTGGAGATGTTACTATTGTATGGGGCAGCATCGGTCGGAGTATGAACGATGATATTATTATTGAACGGAACGTTGGTGGGGTTTTTATTTCGTAAAGATGCAAAAAAACTTTTGGGCCATGCCATGATTTATTATTCCTATATGCTGATTTTTTTTAGTTATTCACTATTCAAGCCTTGCAACCCATCATTAATATTATTAATTATATGAGTTTATTACTGCCTCTAAATACACCAAGCTGCAGCATAAGGTTCGAAAAAATTCCCACAAATTAAAAATTTGAAGGGGGTAGCCATTGTAGCAAAAATTTTATGCAATTACAATAACATGGTATACTCCCCCCTTTTCAAGGAGCTTTTTCATGTCAGTTCGTACCCGTTTCGCCCCCAGTCCAACAGGTTATTTACACGTCGGGGGTGCCCGCACTGCGCTTTATTGCTGGTTGTATGCAAAGCGCCATGGCGGTCAATTTATTTTGCGTGTTGAAGATACCGATTTGGAGCGCTCAACACCCGAGGCGGTGCAAGCAATATTAGACGGAATGGCATGGCTAGGCCTAAACGCAGATGAAGGACCTTTTTATCAGACCCAACGATTTGATCGTTATGCGCAAGTCATACAGGAAATGCTGGCCGCGGGCACCGCTTATCGTTGCACCTGCAGTAGAGAACGTTTAGATGCATTGCGTGAACAGCAAACGCTCGATAAAGAAAAACCCCGTTATGATGGTTTATGTCGTGATAAGCAGCTGCCTGCCGACACAGAGCCTTTTGTCATTCGATTTAAAAATCCCTTAGAAGGTGAGGTGCTTATCGATGATCAAGTGCTCGGTCCAGTTGTTTTCAATAATAAAGAATTAGATGACTTAATTATCGCCCGCAGCGATGGAACGCCTACCTATAACTTTACCGTGGTGGTGGACGATAAAGACATGGCCATTACCCATGTCATACGTGGTAATGATCACTTGAATAATACCCCACGCCAAATCAATATGTTAAAAGCCATTGGCGCAACCCCACCTTTATATGCCCATTTACCCATGATTTTGGGCGATGATGGCAAGAAACTGTCTAAGCGTCATGGTGCAGTGAGCGTCATGCAATACCGGGATGACGGATATTTACCTGAAGCCTTGCTGAACTATTTAGTGCGCTTAGGTTGGGCTCATGGCGATCAAGAAATTTTTACCTTAGATGAAATGGTTCAACATTTCGATATTCGTGATGTGAATAAAGCAGCATCAGCCTTCAATACCGAAAAATTACGTTGGTTAAATCATCATTATTTAG